>SCTL01000455.1 GCA_004297495.1 Verrucomicrobiota bacterium | reverse complement strand
AACTCGCTGCGGGTGCGCTACTCGTGACCGCCGCGCCCGCCGGCTACGATTACACAATCAGCACGAACACGCCCGGTCAGATCAAACTCATCGTGACGCCGCCGCCGCCGCCGCCTGCGGCTCCCAGCGCTCTGGCCGCAACGACGATCAGCACCAGCCAGATTGATCTGACCTGGTTGGACAACTCGACCAACGAAAGCAGCTTTCTGATCGAGCGTTCCCAGGACAACGTGAATTTCTCGCAGGTTGTGACAACGGGAGCAGGTGTGACGAGCTACTCCGACACGGGACTGTCCGCCGGCACGACATATTACTATCGCGTGCGGGCCGGCAACGCCGGCGGAAATTCGCCTTATTCCAACGTCGCCAGCGCCACCACGATTCCTTCCGAGGCAGTCGCGTGGTATGAGTTTGAAATGACGCCGCTCGATTCCAGCGGCAACAACAACCACGCCGTGCCCGTCGGCACGCTGCTCTACGGCCCGGGCAAACGCGGCTTGGAGGCGGCGCAATTCAACGGCACGGCCTTCGCGCAAATCACGCGTATCGTCGGCACAAATTTTACCGTCGCGATGTGGCTGCAGACGACCAACACCGGGCCAGCCTCTGGCCAATGGTATAGCGGCCTGGGCCTGGTGGACGGCGAAATGGTCGGGAGCGCGGCGGATTGGGGCTGCTCGGTGATCAATTCAAAATTCGCCTTCGGCATTGGCAATCCAGACACGACGATCTCCACCACGGTGAACATCAACGACGGCAACTGGCATCACGTTGCGGCCACGCGCGTCTCGGATACCGGCGCGGTGAAACTCTACGTGGACGGCGCGTTGAACGTCAGCGCCAGTGCGCCGATGGGCCCGCGCACCGCGCCCAACGAATTGCGCATCGGCGCCACGCACGCCAATCCGCCGGTCCTCTACGTCGGGAGCATGGACGATTTGAAGCTGTATGACCGCGCGCTCAACGCGTCTGAAATCGCCGAGCTGGTGCGGCTGACGTTCCCGCAATGGCAATTGGACAACTTCGGCTGCACCGACTGTCCGCAAGCGGCGGCGGACGCGGACCCGGACGGCGACGGCATGAGCAACACCGCTGAGTTCAACGCCGGCACGTCGCCGACGAACAGCGCGTCGGTTTTTAGAATCACCTCGTTCGGCGTGCAGACCAACAATGCCAGCATCACGTGGAAGACCGTTGGCGGGCGCACCAACGTGGTGCAATCCGTGGCCGGCGATGCGAACGGCAGCATCAGTCCCGCGTACATTGACGTGAGCGGCCCGATCGTGATCAGCGGCAACGGCGACACGACAACCAACTTCGTGGATGTCGGCGCCGCGGACGGCGTGTCTCGTTACTATCGGATTCGTCAGCTGAAGTGACCCAAAGCCCGCGACCATGCGCTTACGAAGCGATCATCACTCCCGGTTCAGCAAGAATTCCGCGAGGACTTCGAGGGCGACCGCGTCGGCAATTCCATTACGAACCATGAACTCGAATCAAAGCCGGTGGCTGCGCGCTGGGTGCTGGTGCGTCATGGCGCTTGCCGCTGCGCTGGCGGTAAGCGCGCCGGACGCGCTGGCGCTCATCATTCAGCCGCTCGGGGATTCGATTACTTACGGCTACACGACCGCGAGCGCGGCGAGCACACCCGGCGGCTACCGCGAAACGCTTTATCGCAATCTGGCGCTGGCGGGTGTGCCGGTGAATTTTGTCGGCGCGAATACAAATAATCCCGGCCCGTTCCTGACCGTGAGCAATCAATTCCACCACGACGGCTATCCGAAGTACACCATCACCGAAGTGAACAACAACCTCGACGGCAACGTGCCGCCACCGGCTGCGGCGAACAAAGAAAACAATTACGGCGGATTCTGGCTGACCGGCACCGGCAGTCGCCCGGCCATTTTCCCGGATGACATTCTGCTGCTCATCGGCTCGAACGACATCGAAGCCGGCTCAACAGCGCCGCAGATCGCGTCGCGGCTCGATTTGCTGGTGACCAAGATTTTCAACCTCCGCCCCACCACGCGGCTGTTCGTGGCGAGCATCCCGCCGTATCCCGCCGACGCGACCAAGACCGCCATCGCAAAAGCCTACAATCAACTCATCAAAAACCAGACCGTGCCCAAATTCCTCGTGCAAGGCCGCAACATCCGGCTCGTGGATCAGTACGCGAACTTCATCCTGGTTTCGTCACCCGACGGCGATACGGTCAACTCGGGCCTCTTCGGCGACAACATTCACCCGAACGAAGCGGGCTACCAAAAAATGGGCGATACGTGGACCGTGGCCGTGACGAATGATCCAGTCCCGGCTCCGAACGCGCCCAGCGCGTTGGCGTCGTCACCGGTTTCCGCCAACCAGATCAATTTGACCTGGACGGACCATGCGACGAACGAAGGCGCGTTCCTCATCGAACGCTCGGCTGACAACGTGACGTTCACTCAAATTGGCTACGTGGGAGCCGACGTGACCAACTACGCGGACGCGGGCCTGTCCGCCGCAACCACCAACTACTATCGCGTCCGCGCCAGAAACACCGGCGGCGACTCGGACTACTCCAACGTCGCCAGCGCCACGACACTCAACACCTCTCCACTCGCCGCGCCTGTCGGACTCACCGCCACGTCGGGCTACGGCAAAATCGTTTTGAATTGGAACGCGTCCGCCGGTGCCACCAGTTACAACCTCAAACGCTCGACCGCCAACGGCGGCCCGTACACGACCGTCGCCAGTCCGGCCACGACCAATGACACCGACGCGGGACTCGTCAATGGCGTCACTCATTACTACGTCGTTTCCTCGGTGAGCGGCAGTGGCGAGGGAACCAATTCCCTTCAAGTCGGCGCGACGCCATCGGGTATGCCCATCGCGCACTACCGATTCGAATTCGACACGCTGGACTCCAGCGGCCACAACAACCACGGCGTGCCAGTCGGCGGATTGCTTTACGGCGATCCCGAGGTCGGCGCGAACTCGGCACAATTTGACGGCACGTCTTCGTTCGTGACCATCACGCGCGTGATCGCCACCAACTTCACCGTCGCAGTGTGGGTGCAGACGACCAACACCGGAACCGGCAGCACCTGGTATAACGGCATGGGCATCGTGGACGGCGAAGTGGTCGGCAACCAGGCTGATTGGGGCTGCTCCATTCTGAACTCGAAGTTCGCCGTGGGCATTGGCGCGCCCGACACGACTTTCTCCACTGTCGTGATCATCAACGATGGCAACTGGCATCACTTGGCGGCCACGCGCGATTCGGCCAGCGGCACAGTGAAACTTTACGTGGACGGCGCGTTGAACTTCACCGGTGCCGGCGCAACCGGCCCGCGCACCGCGCCCAACGATTTGCGCATCGGGGCCACGCACGCGCCCGCGCCCGTTATCCTGCGCGGCAATCTGGACGACCTGCGGATCTACGATGAAGTGCTTCCGGCATCGGACATTGCCCGGCTCGCCAGCCCGCCGCCGCCGGTAATCCAGAGCCTTTCGATCCACGGCGGCGACACGGTGTTGAGCGGCGCCGGCGGAAATCCGAACGCGCAATTTCTGGTGCTCACTTCGACAAATGTTATGACGCCGGCCTCGCAATGGACCGCGTCCGCCCCCAACACCTTCGACGCCGGAGGAAACTTCTCCTCCACCAACACCAGCAATGCGACCAACCCCGCGCAGTTATTCCGGCTGCGGCTGTATTAGCCCCAAAGTTGACGGTCGAGCGAGCGCAGTTGAATCGCCTCGCTCACGTGATCGCTGGAGACGTTTTCCGAACCGGCGAGATCGGCGATGGTGCGGGAGACTTTCAGGATACGGTCGTAGGCGCGTGCGCTGAAGTTGTAGTCGGCCATCGCGTTTTTGAGCAGGTCCTTCGTCGTCTCGTCGAGCGAACAGAATTCCTTGATCTCCTTTGTGCCCATCCGCGCGTTGCAGGTGATTTTGGGTTTGTGCGCGAAACGCTTGTGCTGGTGACCGCGCGCCTCCACAACGCGCTTCCGGATTTCCGCGGAAGTCTCGCCGTTCTTTTCGCTGCTCATCTCGCGGAACTTCACCTGCGGAACTTCCACGTGCAAATCCACGCGGTCGAGCAACGGGCCGGAAATTCTGCCGAGATAACTTTGAATCTCGCGCGGTGAACTTTTTGATTCGTGCGGCATTTTGCCGTCCGGCGTGGGATTCATCGCGGCTACGAGCATGAATTGGCTGGGGAAAGTCATCGTGCCCGCCGCGCGTGAAATCGTGACGCGACCTTCTTCGAGCGGCTGGCGCATCGTTTCGAGCACGCTGCGTTTGAACTCGGGCAGTTCGTCGAGAAACAACACGCCGTTGTGCGCGAGGGAGATTTCGCCGGGTGTGGGATTGATGTTGCCGCCGAGCAGGCCGGCGTCGCTGGCGGTGTGATGCGGCGCGCGAAAGGGCCGGCGCGTGACCAGTCCCTGCTTGTGATTCAGCAAGCCAACAATGCTGTGAATCTTGGTCGTCTCCAGCGCTTCGGCGAGGGTAAGTGGTGGTAAAATCGTCGCGAGACGTTTTGCGAGCATGGATTTTCCCGTGCCGGGTGGGCCGATGAGCAACACGTTGTGTCCGCCCGCCGCCGCGATTTCCAGCGCGCGCTTCACCGACTCCTGGCCTTTCACCTCGGCAAAATCTGAATCATCGTCGAGCGGTTGATCGAAGAGTGCAGTGATGTCCACTTTCGTCGGAGAAATTTTTATTTCGCCTTCGAGAAAGTTCGCGGCTTCGCGGAGATTTTGCACCGCGATGACTTGCAAGCCGTCCACCACGGCGGCTTCGGCTGCGTTTTCAGCAGGAACAAGCACGCCGATTTTGCCCTCGGCCTTCGCGCGGAGGGCGATGGGCAAAACTCCCTTGCACGGTCGCACCGCGCCGGTGAGCGCGAGTTCGCCGACGGCGATGAAGTTGTCGAGTTGATCGGTTTCAATCTGTTCGCTCGCCGCCAGCATCCCGAGCGCGATGGGCAGATCGAAACTCGGGCCTTCCTTTTTCACGTCAGCGGGCGCGAGGTTGATGGTGGTGCGGCCCATCGGAAATTTGTAGCCGGAGTTCGTGATCGCGGTCGTCACGCGATCGCGCGACTCCTTCACCGCGGCATCGGGCAGGCCGACGATGACAATGACCGTCTCGCCCCAACCGGCGTTGACCTCCACTTCGACTGGATACGCTTCAATGCCGTTGACCGCGGCAGA
>SCTL01000454.1 GCA_004297495.1 Verrucomicrobiota bacterium | reverse complement strand
ATCAGCGGCGACAATGTCAACATCCGCGGACGCGCCAGCTTCATTGGCGAAGTCGTCGGCAAACTCAAGAAGGGCGACAAGGTCACGGTCATCGAACAGATTTACCTCTCCAAGCCGCGCCCGGATGAACCCGCGAACTGGGCCAAGATTGGAATGCCCGCCGGCAAGACGGTCTGGGTTCACTCGACGTACATCAACGCCACCAACTCGACGGTGTTGCCGCGCCGCCTGAACGTGCGCACAGGCGCTGGCGAGAATTACAGCGTCGTCGGCCAACTCGAACGCGGCGCAGTCGTGAAGGAAGTTTCCCGCAAAGCCGAGTGGGTTGAGATCGAAGCGCCGGCCAACGCGTATGCTTTCGTCGCCGCGAAATATCTCAAGCAGGAAGGCGAAGCGCCAACGGTGCCGCCAATTCTATCCATTGCGCCGGCTGTGGCCGAACCGCCGGCCCAGGTGAAGACCGTGCCGGATTCCGACACCGTGGCGCCGCCGCCGACAAATGAAGTCGCGTCCGCCGGCACCAACGCCACCCCCGACCTCGGCACGGCGCCGCCGCCAGCCGCCGAAGAGCCGTTGCCCCCGCGCATCGTCACGCACGAAGGCGTGGTGCGGCCCACCATCAGCATTCAAGCGCCGACGCCGTACGAAATCTGGGATCCGCAGACGCACACGACCATCAATTATCTCCACACAACCTCGACGAATCTCGATCTGAGCCTGTATCGCGGGTTGCGCATCATCGTGACCGGCGAGGAAGGACTCGACGAACGTTGGAAGACGCCGCTGATTACGATCCAACGGATTCAGGTCGTCGAGTAAGCGCGCGTCGGCAGTTCGAGAATATTGCCAGCGCCCCTCACCCCGTCCCTCTCCCCATCGGATGGGGAGAGGGTGTCCGCAGCACGGGTGAGGGGATTTTTGTTTCAGCGTTGGAGTTTTATTTTGTTGCCGTGTCGCAGAACAACCTCATAGATGGCCGCGCCATTGCCGCGCAGATTCAGGGCGAACTCACGCAACGCATCGCCGCGTTGAAAGCGCGCGGCGTGCAACCGGGCCTCGCCTTCGTGCGCGTGGGTGAAGACCCGGCGTCCAAAGTCTATGTCGGGCGCAAAGAAAAAACGTCCGGCGAACTCGGCATTTTTTCCGAGACGCATGTTCTCCCGGAGGCGACGAGCGCAGCTGACTTGCTCAAGTTGCTCGCGAAGTTAAACGCTGATTCCCGTCTGCACGGCATTCTCGTCCAAGCGCCGTTGCCCAAACAAATCCGGCAGGAAGTGATTTACGCGACCGTGCTACCGGAGAAAGACGTGGACGGTTTCAATCCCGTCAACGTCGGCAAGCTGATGCTCGGCGATGACACCGGTTTCAAACCCTGCACGCCCGCCGGAGTGATGGAACTTTTGATTCGCTCGAACGTGAAAACCGACGGCGCGGAAGTTGTGATCCTCGGTCGCGGCAACATCGTCGGCAAACCGATGGCCGCGATGCTCTGTCAGAAAGGTCGTCACGCAAACTCCACCGTCACCATCTGTCACTCAGCCACGCGCGACCTCAAAGCGCATTGCCGCCGCGCGGACATCATCGTGGCCGCGATGGGCGTGGCGGAATTCGTGAAGGCCGACATGGTGAAGCCCGGCGCGACGGTCATGGACGTCGGAGTAAATCGTATCGCCGACGCGACCTCGAAGACCGGCACGCGGCTCGTCGGCGACGTGGCGTTTGCCGAAGTGCAACCCATCGCCGGCAGAATCACGCCCAACCCCGGCGGCGTCGGCCCAATGACCATCGCGATGCTGATGCAGAACACCGTGCGCGCGGCGGAACAGGCGACGTAGTGCGTGTTCCGGGTTGCGTCAAGCAGTGAAGCGCACCACCCGCGCTCTTGACGCAACACGCAAAACGCAACACGCTGCGAACCGAATTTAATATTGAAACATTGACCATGAACCCCACCCGCATTCTCCCCGACCTGCAATGCTCGCTCGTGTGCGAGGAAATCCGCCAGGAAGTGAACGGTAATTTCTTCCTGATCGGCGTCATCAATTTCATCCGCGTGCCGCAAGTGCCCGTGGTCGCGTTGCGGCTCTGCGTCTTCAACCGCTGGACGGCGGGCCTGGGCAACTTCACCGAAAACGTGCGGCTCATCGCGCCGGACCAAACCACCGTGTTGCGCAAGGGCGAGGTGAAATTTCCCTTGCAGGACGCCTCGATGAGCGCGACGAACGTGACGGTGCTGCAACAAGTCGAGTTCAAGACCGCCGGGACTTACTACATCGAAGTGCTCGTGGACGACGTGATGAAGCTGCGCTATCCGCTGGCCGTGATTCACACGCCGCCGCCGCAGGCGCAGGCATCCGAATCGTCGGCCAAGTCGCAGAGTTGAATCCCGACGGATTTGCTTCTGCGCCGCTCAGTGACGCGGGAGCGAACTGACTTCGGCGGCGGCAGCCGCTTGGTTCAGTTGCAAAGCGTGTCCATCCGGATCACGAACGATTTGCGCTGCTGGATTGACTCCCGGTTTCGAGACGAATCTGGTGCCATTGCCACGCAGCGCGCCGGTTTGCTGCGACAAGTCATCCACGACCAACTGGGTGTTCCAGAAAATTAAATCATTCGCCTCCGTGTCATTGGGCAAACCACGCCCGCCCGGCGGCGCGATGTATTCGAGAAATTCTATCCCCGGCCCGCGCTCCGCCTTTAGCGCCGTGATGCGCAGGTTCGCGCCGAACACTTGATTCAAGTGTTCCTGCTCGGTGCCGTAGTTATGCGCGCCGCCCGCGACTTTGAGTCCGAGCTGGTCGCGATAAAACTTCAAGCTCACCTCCGTGTCACTCACCACGATTGCCGTATGATCAATGCCAAGAAAAATCCTGGGAGCACCGGCGTCCCCGCCGGCACCGGCTTGCCACTTCGGATTTCCCTTCCCCTTCGGAAACCAAATAATTTCCAGCACGTGATCCTCCGGGCCGCGAAAGTAAAACGCCTTGATGCCGCCCGCGTCCTTGTTCCACTCCGGCAACGTCTGCGGCGCGGTCGAGACGTGCGTGACCTTGCGTGCCAGCAACCGCGCGTAGGCTTTGTCCATATCACTCACGACGATGGCGATGTGCTGAAACCAGTGATCAAAGCTGCGTGAGTCCGGCGGGATCGGTTTGCCCTTTTCGCCGACGTGCTCTGTCAGAGTGATGCGCTCCTCGCCGAGCTTGAGCGTCGCGATCCGTAATTTCACACCACGCAAGTCCAGCAAAGCATCCTGTTCCTTGCCGCTCGCGTCAGAAATCGAAACCAGTTCAAACGGCAACGTGTTCGTGAAAAATTTCAGTTCGCGCCCAAGATCGTTCACCGTCAAACAAATCGCGCCGACTTCGCGCACGCCGGCGTGAGCGGCAAGAGCGGTGACACAAAGCAGGAGCCACACGGCGGCCTGCGTCAGCAGCGGAGCGCGGCTGTCCCAGCCGCAGCACTCACGAACGTGGACTGGCTCAGAAATCTCCTGCGCGCTCACAGACTCGGACCCACTGCGGCTGAGACAGCCGCGCTCCGTTTCAAACGCTTTCAAAGACGAATCGGACCACCGCCGTTTGGAAGCGTGGAGGCGGGGCGCTTGAGGTGGGTGAACCGCGGGAATCCGATTCGCCCTGACATATCGTCGGACCAAAACATCCGTGAATACGTTTCGATTAAACATTCACGAGTTGGTCGCAACTCGCGCTCCGACCTTACGCGTCCAATCCGTGCTTTCGCGCGACGCGTCGGTACCAGAATCCCGCCGCAAACAGCACGAGTGCGCACGCGGCTGTGAAATAAATCAGAAACGGCGACGGCAACATGAACCACGCCGCGATGGATGCGCCCGCTGACAACGCGGCAGTCAAGTAACAGTAAAACGCGCTCGCCTTCGCGCTTTGGGCGCTTTTGTCGAGCAGCAGTTGGACGGCTTTCGCGTCGCGGGCCAGTGCGTTGGCGCAATCGCTCGAACACACGATGCGCGTGGCGGTCGGAGTTTGAACGCAGTCCGGACACAGCGCGCGCCCGCAACAGGCGCAAACCGCCACGGCGTCGGTCGAATGGTGTTTGAAGCATCTCATGTTTGCACCGCAGGACAGACGTCGCGCATGTCTCTAACTTTGATCCAAAAAATGGAGACAGGCGCGACGCCTGTCCTACTTCACTCGGCGATAAGTGACAGGATCAGCCCGCAAAATCAACAACTCGCCCTGCCGCTCGACTTCGCCGGTGATCTCGACCGGCTCGGCAACCAGGTCGAGCACTTGTTTGTTCACGGCCTTGCCGTCGGCAGAGACGAGCAACAAGTAAATCGCCGGCCCGTCCTTCTGCCGCACGAGTAAAACCGGCGGCACGCCGCCGCTGATGCAACGGATGGCGCACGCGCGGTGCGGCGTGAGCTGGCCAGGATTCATCACGCCGAGAAAACATTTACTGTCCACGATCTCGCCGGTGAGGGTTTGTTTGCCCAGAGCTACGGACTGCGGCAGGGAGGCTGAGTTGGGGGTCTTTTCGTTTGGTCGAATCCACTCCGGCTTCGTCTCAATCATGGTTTGGCTACCTCGATAAATCAGTGTGCCCTTGAGCGTGACGGATTTACCGTCGAGCGGCGCGATGGCCGCGCGATTCAAACCAAACTTCCACGGCGCGACGAGGTGGTAGGTCGAGAACATGGCCGGGCTGAAAAGCACACTTTGCAAAGTGTGCTTTTCATTCACTCCCGGTCGCGGCACGAGCAGGTGCGGATACGGCTGCGTTTGGAGCACGCCTGAAAAGGTCTTCTGCGTGCCCCACTCGAACACGCTCACGCCAATCATACGTTGCGAGACCGCCAGCACAACCGGCACAAGCAACGCCAGCGCAAGAACAGCGATGACGGCGCAACGCACCGTTTTACCGATGCCCGGCGCGGCCTTCGCTTCCCACCCGATGTAGAATTCGTCGCTCACGTTGGTAGGGACGCGCTCCACCGCGTCCCATTCTCATTTAGGTTTGGGACGCGGTGGAACGCGTCCCTACCATTTCAAATTGCGCCGGCTCTGCGCGAGCGCCGGCGGGGTTCGGTTTCGGATGCACGAACACGCGACCATTCTTCACGCGCACGTTGAACGTCGGCACTTTCTCCACGAACGGCGGCGGCGACGCGCCGGTATCCGGCTGGTATTGATAACCGTGCCACGGACAGGTGATGCAGCCGAAAACAATTTTCCCCTCGCCGAGTGGCCCGTTCTGGTGCTGGCAGACGTTCGACACGGCGGAAATTTTCCCTTCGTATTTGAAAATCGCCACGCGCTCGCCGGAGAGGCAGACGATGCGTGCGCGGTTTTCAGGAATGTCCGCAACGGCACAGGCGTCCACGAAACCGTCGTTCAACGGGCTGTCAGCGGCGCGGGGCGTGAGGGTTTTCCCTTCCAACACGTTCATCGTTTCGGTGCTCACGTCGGCCTTGGCTTCGCGAAACCCCGCGACGATGTGCAACCCCAGAACTGTCACCAATCCGAACCCCACCGCGCCGACATAAACCGGACTACCCTCGCCCTGCAACACACCGAACGTCACATGCAACACCAGCAGCGCGTAGGCGAAATAGACCAGCATGTGCAACGATTTCCAGACGGGCGCGCTCAAGTTTGCGAGCCAGAAATCGTGGCTCGTCGCCGCCATGAGAAACAAAATCAGCAGCGCAAAAAAACCGAACGGCTGAAACGGCACGCCGGAAATCGAGCCGTTGAGCGGACTCGAAACGAAAATGCTCAGGATAGGATTCGTGTCGCTGCCAGCATGATACGTGATGACGACGAGCGCGGCGTGAATCAGCCCGATCAGAAAACACGTCACGCCCGCGTGGCGGCGGTTGTAAAGCAGTGGCAGAAATCTCGGATTCAACCGGCACAGCGGGCCGATGCAGAGAATGATGTGCAACAACACAAACGCCGCAGTGCCGAAGGCGCGGATCAGCATGATCTCATCCGTGACGCGCGGGAAGAGCAGCTTCGTCAGCACGCTGAATGCGACGAGATACGCGGCCACGCCACCGACGAGCACGGCATCATAGAGTTTCTTTTGCCGATTCCACTGAACGGATGTGTAGTTGACGCCCATGAGTTCGTTACTTCGTTAATTCGCCTGCTGGAATCGGTTTCGACCAATCCACGATTTCCTGGTCGGCCAGGCTGTAAAGCACCACCGCGCCCCCACGGCGGTCGGTATCCGGCGGAAGTTGTAACGACAGCGAAGGATCGAACGGCCCGAGCAAGATCGCCTGGTCGGGCAAGGTTTCGGAAACGCTCTGCTGACCCGCCACCCAATAAACCAACAGGTCCGGTTTCGCGAACCCGCGACCGGCGGAAAAACCGATCCGATACCAGCCGGGGCCGCACAGCAGGCGAACGCGAACAGGGACCTGGGAGAAAAGATCGCTTCGTTCCCAGGCCAGTTTCTCGGCTTCGCGAAGTTCCGTCACCCAATTCTTTTCCGCTCGAAGCGGCATCGCTTTTCGTGCCGCGATGCCGACGACGAACGCGACGGGCAGCAGCACGCCAATGACAGCGAAGATGCGGCGATGACGCTGGCGGAGCGGCAGAATCATGGTTTGATCTCCGCGGCCTTGCGATGCGCGTTACCTTCTTCCGGCGGTTCCTTAACGCCACTGGCCCAACGCTTCAGCAACAGCGGCCAGAACGCCATCGTGCCGGGAATGATGAACAGCCGGAATCCCCACGAGCCGTGCGCGGCGTGCGGATCAATCTTCTTCACGCCACCGAGCACGAACGGAATCGCGAACACGAATCCGCACGCCAGATAGACTCCCAAGGCAATCAGAAACGTGGCGGCGATCATGACGGCGTGGCTTTGGG
>SCTL01000453.1 GCA_004297495.1 Verrucomicrobiota bacterium | reverse complement strand
CCATCGTCGGTCGGCCCAATGTCGGCAAGTCCGCGCTGTTTAATCGCATCGTCGGACGGCGCATCGCCATCGTGCACGACCAACCGGGCGTGACGCGCGACCGCGTGACCGCCGAGGGCGAATGGCAGGGGCGGCCCTTCACGCTCGTGGACACCGGCGGCATCGGCTTGCTGCGAAAGGAAAAATCCACCGATGTCATCATCAAGGCGGCGGTCGAGCAGGTGGACATCGCCATCGAGGCGGCGAACGTGATCATCCTTGTCGTGAACGTGCAGGAAGGCGTAGTGCCGCTGGATCGCGAAGTGGCGCAGCGTTTGCGCAAGAGCGGCAAGCCCGTGCTCGTGGCGGTCAACAAGGTGGACACGCATCGCGTCGAGTCGCAGGCGATGGAATTTGCGCAACTCGGTTTTGAAAAACTTTTCCCTGTCACGGCGATTCATGGCGATGGCATTCAACCGTTGATGGACGCGGCGATGGCGTTGCTGCCAGTGAGCGCCGAACCGGAAGTGATCAGCAGTGAGATCGCTCCCGACGATGAGACTGATGTTGACCGCGCCCTGCGGCGAAAAAATGCTCCACGGAAGCTCGCCATCGTCGGCCGCCCGAACGTCGGCAAGTCTTCCATCATCAACGCGCTCACGAAATCCGAGCGCGTCATCGTCAGCCCGATTCCCGGCACGACGCGCGACGCGGTGGACGTGCCGTTCGAGGTCGAGACGGACGGCGTGCGGCAGAAATATGTTTTGATTGATACGGCGGGCATTCGGAAAACGCGCAGCGTGGATGACACGGTGGAATTCTTCAGCGTGAAACGCAGCGAGGACTCGATCGAGCGTTGCGACATTTGCGTGCTCGTGCTGGACGCCGAGTCGGGAATTCTGGAGCAGGACAAAAAAATTGCCGACCGCATCGTCGAGGCGCGCAAAGCATGCATCATCGTCATCAACAAGTGGGACATTTATGCCGAGGCGGTCCGCAAGGCGCGCGAGGAGGAGATCGAACGGCGCAATCGCAAGCAGCGGCGCGAAGGCAACGACGATCCGTTGACGATGTTGGCCGAGTTCGGCGAGTGGGTGCAGAAAAAACTTTTTTTCCTCGATTACGCGCCGGTGATTTTCACGTCCGCGAAATCGGGTTTCAATCTTGATCGCCTGCTGGAAGCCGTGCGTTACGTGGCCGCGCAGTTGCAGCAGAAGATTCCGACTTCGATTCTCAATCGCACGATCAACGACGCCGTCGAGCGTCGTCAACCCGTGAGCGACATGGGGCATCGGCTGAAATTTTTCTACGCCACGCAAGTCCGCCAAGCGCCTCCCACATTTTTGCTGTTCGTGAATCGCGACGAATTGTTCTCCGACCAATACAAGAAGTATCTGGGTGGTGAATTGCGGAAGGCGTTTGGCTACGAAGGCTGTCCCGTGGTGCTGGTTCCCAAGCCGCGTCCGAAGACCATCGCGTCGAAACAAACGCGCCAGCGCCCGCGCACCACGCAGGGAAAACGCGAGGGTTACACCCGCCGTTCCCCGCGCGGCACGCGCGGACGATGAATTTACTTCGGCGTGGTCGGCGGCGCTGTGGGTGAAGAACCATCCGAACCTTGTCCGCCGCCACGGTCCACGATCACACGCGCGCTGCGATACGCGGCGTAAAACTCCGCGTTCGCCTGTTTGAATTTCGTCATCTGTTTATCCAGCCGGTTGCGGAGAATGCTCATCAGCTTTGCCACCAAGACCGGCAACGTATCCGTCACGCCCTTGCGGCCTGAGATGGCCACGCGCGGTGCGTTTTTGACTTTGTTGAATTGCTTCGTGAGCTCGTCCAACGCGGTCACGTCATCCTTCGTGATGCCATACTTTTCCAACTCGACGATGTTGGTCACGGCCAGCCCGGAAACGGTCTTGCCCAATTCTTCCAACGCGTCCACATCCATCTTGTCCAGCGCCGAGGGAGTGAGTTCCACCTGCGCACCGAGGATGGCATCCCCCTTTTTCGCGGCGAGCGCGGAGAGTTGGTCGGCGATTTCCAAAATCTTCGCCTCGAAAGCCAACCTCACGTTCGCCTTTTCATCGCCCGTGCCGGCGGTGGCCGTGGCCTGCTTGCCCGCCAGCTTGTTTACTTCGGTGATGCCGGACTTCACATCAGTCACGGTTTCTTGAATGGCCGGAAGTGAACTCCAGGTGGATTCGTTTTGATCCATCAGGCTGTCCACGGTGTTGACCATGCTCATACGATTGATGTCATCTTGGTTCATACGTTTCTTCGTTTTGATTGTTGGTGCGACCTACTTGGGAACGGCGATGGTTTAGAAACTGGGCCGCGCACTGTCAACACTCGTTTTCACAACGTGAGAAATCATTTCGCCGCCGGGAGAATCTTCCGCTG
>SCTL01000452.1 GCA_004297495.1 Verrucomicrobiota bacterium | reverse complement strand
GAGGAGTTGATTGACCCGCAGATCGTCTCCCACGCCCAGCCCGCTGGACTGCACAAAGGCACGCTCTTCGTCAACGTGGACAGCAGTGCGTGGCTCAGTGAAATCGTCCGCTACCGCCGCAAGGAAATCCTCGACCGCCTGCAACACAGCTTCGGTCGCGAATTGATCCAGCGCATTTCGTTTCGGATTGGCTAGGACCATTTGAGTTGAATCGTAGCCGCCGACGTGAGGAGGCGGAATCATCGGTGGAATTCGAATCCGCCCCCTCACGTCGGCGGCGACGAGGCACGTCCATCTTCGCCGGGCTTGCATCTTCCGGCGCGAACCGTGTTTAATCCAGTCGCCATGCCGACTCGTTCACGACCCAGCCAGAGCGCCGAAGATTATTTGGAGCGCATCCACGAACTGATCGAGGCCAAAGGCTACGCGCGCGTCGTGGACATCGCCTCCTCGCTCCGGGTGCGGCAGGCTTCCGTGACCAGCATGGTGCAGAAACTGGGTCGCGCCGGTTACGTGAAGTATGAAAAATATCGCGGCCTGATCCTCACCGACAATGGCCGCGAAGTCGCGCGGCGCATCCGGCATCGGCATGAAACGCTCTCTCGTTTCTTTTCGCTCTTCGGTCTGGACGACGCGACGCAACGACTCGACATCGAAGGCATTGAACATCATCTCAGTCCCGCGACGCTCGAAATGCTGGCGGACCTCGCGGATTTTTTTGAGCAGAACCCCGAGGTGTTGAAAAAATTTCTGAAAGCGCGCAATCGCCCGGTCACAAAACGGTGAAGTGGAGCTGGCCACGTGAATCCTTCTTCCACAGCCGCTCCCGAAAAGCCGCGCTCCGGCCCGGTGGACATGCACGTGCACGTCGTCGGCAACGGCAGCGGCGGCAGCGGTTGCTGGGTGCGCGTCACCGGCTGGCATCGGCCAATGGCGGCGCTGATGTTGCGGCACATCGGCCTGCCGGGCGACGCGTTGAGCCTCGATCTCGAAGGGCTTTACCTCGCGCGCCTGCTCGAACAAGTGCGCGGCTCGTCGCTCTCCGCCGCCGTCATTCTCGCGCAGGACGACGTGCATGATGATCAGGGTCATGTGATCGAAGGCGCGGGTTCGTTTTACGTGCCGAACGATTACGTGCTCGGGTTGGCGCGCAAGCATCCGGAATTGTTGCCGGCCATTTCGATCCATCCCGCCCGACCGGACGCGCTCGAAGAACTGGACCGCTGTCTCGACGCCGGCGCGGTCATGCTCAAGTGCCTGCCGAACTGCCAAAACATCAACTGCAACGACCGGCGCTTCACAAAATTCTGGGAGCGAATGGCGGAAGCCAAGCTGCCGCTGCTCGCACACACCGGCGGTGAACATACGTTGCCAGTCGTTCAACCGAATTACGCCGACCCGCGCGTCCTCACGCTGCCGCTCGAAATTGGCGTCACCGTCATCGCCGCACACAGCGGAACGAAAAGCGGACTGTTCGATCCGGAATATTTTCACGTCTTCGCGGAGATGACGTGGAAGTATCCGAACCTCTACGGCGACACGAGCGCGTTCAACGTGCCGCTGCGCGGCGGCCACATTCCAGAATGTCTGCGCGAGCCGCTCGCTACGCGCATGGTGCATGGCAGCGATTATCCCGTCCCGGTGCAGGGACTCTGGGCGTGCCTGCGCGGGTTTCTGAGTTGGAAAGATTATCGCGCCGCCGGCAGCAACCCGAACATTCTGGAGCGCGACTATCAATTGAAGCGGGCCATGGGTTTTCCGCCGGAACACTTCACGCGCATCTGGAAATTGCTCCGCTTGCCGGATGCGAGCCGGAGGTTAGTGCAGTGAGTGGTTGGAAAAATGGTCGGGGCGGTGAGATTCGAACTCACGACCTCTTGTACCCGAAACAAGCGCGCTAGCCAGGCTACGCTACGCCCCGAACCGAAGGGCTGCTACAATGCCGGGGCACTGCGCGTTTGGCAATTGAAATCTGCCGTTCGGACGGGTAAGGGCTTGAGTTTGGCGCGCAATCGGCGATGGTAAGCCGCAGTTAGAACCATGTTGTCCTCGAGTCGTACGCAGTGCTGCCGCTTCCACGGCCGAAATCTTTTCGCCTTGGGCTTTGCCCTTGGCGCCCTCGCGATTTTTTCTTCGGAGCCGGCGCAGGCTCAACGACCGTTGGGAACGGATGTTTCTCATTATCAAGGCACGGGCATCAACTGGCCGGCGGTCAAGAGCGCGGGCGTCACCTTCGCGTGGGCCAAAGCCACCGAGGCCACCAACTTCACCGATGATGCTTTTATAGCC
>SCTL01000451.1 GCA_004297495.1 Verrucomicrobiota bacterium | reverse complement strand
TATCAGGATCAGTTGATCGCGTTGTGGAAAACAATTGCGCGGCGCTACCAGGATGAACCCGCCGTCGCCGGATACGATCTCTTGAATGAACCGTTACCGGAACGTACCGGCGCCGCCAAAACATTTAAAGCTCAACTGGAACCGCTTTACAAGCGAATCACCAAAGCTATCCGCGAGATTGATTCGAGACACATGATCATTTTGGAAGGCGCGGACTGGGCGAACGATTGGTCGGTGTTCTCCGGACCCTTTGACAAAAATCTCGTGTACCAATTTCATTATTACTGTTGGGACAGTCCGGCGGTCTTGAAGAGCGTCCAACGTTTCTTGGAGTATCGAGATCGTTTCAATACACCGATCTGGGCGGGCGAAACCGGCGAGAAGGACAACACGATTTATTGGGCAACCACCGAATATTTCGAAGCCAATAACATTGGCTGGTCGTTCTGGCCTTGGAAAAAGATGGATACGCAGAACACGCCTTTATCCGTTAACCCGCCGGGCCAATGGGCTGCGATTGCCGCTTACTCTCACGGCGGTGAAAAACCTTCCCGCGAGATCGCACAAAAGGCGTTTGACGAGCTGCTGGTCAACATCCGGTTGGAGAATTGCGTTTTCTTTCCCGACGTGGTCAATGCCATGTTCCGGCGCGCGCCCGCACGAATCGAAGCCGAGAACTATGGACAAGACGGACTGAACAAATCCTTTTTCGTCAAAGACGCCCAACGTAATTCAAAACGCTATCGTTTGACGGAGCCTGTCGTCATCACCGCGCGCGAGTCCACTCGCCGGAAGTCTGACCAGTTCATCACGGTCACCGCGAAGGAATGGACTGCGTACGACATTTGGAGCGAAGCCTCGAAGGATTACAATCTGACGATACGGGTTAAGTCCGAGGACGTGTCGGCTGAAGTCCAACTCGTCGTTGCCGACCAGGTCAGGCGCGTGACCGTAAATCAAAAAGCCTGGAGTGAAGTCAATTTGGACACGATCACATTGGCCCAAGGTCAGAATCGCGTGAAGTGTCTGGTGACCAGAGGCGTCGCTGATTTGGACTGGCTGGAACTGAGTCCGGTCGGAAAAAATCAACAATCGGCGAGTCGCGGTTCACCTGTTTTGCAGAGATGAGCGTACCGATCAAGACTCGTTCGGACTGGGGTGTCGCTTTCAACTATTTTTATGATCAATGCTTCAGCGATTTCGCAAGACCAACCAAATCAACTCCAGCGCGCCATTTCCGGCTCGGCAAATAGGCGTATCGGAACTACACGGCGCTTCCGCACTCGCGCGTTGCTTGGAGTGTTGATTTCCGTTCTAACGGGCGATGTCCTGGCTCAGGATGTTTTGAATCCAGACTCGCAGGCTGAACGCCTGCTGTCGCAGATGACGCTGGATGAAAAAATCGGTCAGATGACCCAGGTGGACATGGGAGCGCTAAAAGATAAAGCCGACGTTCAAAAGTATTTTCTCGGATCAGTGTTAAGCGGTGGAAGTTCCGACCCAGCCGACAATTCTCCGCAATGCTGGTTGAGGACGGTCGAAGAATTTCAATCGTGGGCTTTGAAAACCCGGCTGAAAATCCCACTGCTCTACGGCATTGACGCGGTGCATGGTCACAACAACGTGGATGGCGCGGTCATTTTCCCGCACAACGTTGGCCTGGGTGCCGCGCATAACCCTGCGCTCGTCGAAAGAGCAGCGCGGGTGACGGCTGAAGAGGTCGCGGGCACAGGGATTCGCTGGGCGTTTGCGCCTTGCATCGCAGTTGTGCAAAACGAGCGATGGGGACGCACCTACGAGAGCTTCGGCGATTCGCCTGATTTGGTTTCGGAACTGGGCGTGGCGGCAATCAAAGGTTTGCAGAGCGAGCGTCTCTCCAATCCTTCGTCTGTCCTGGCCTGCGCCAAACATTTTATTGGCGATGGCGGAACGCAGGATGGGATTGATCAGGGAAACACGGTTTGTGACGAGGCAACACTGCGAAAACTTTATCTGCCACCCTATATCGCAGCCGTGAAAGCCGGCGCGGGTTCGATCATGGTTTCCTACAGCAGTTGGAACGGCAAAAAAATGCACGGAAACAAATACCTCATCACCGACGTGCTGAAAGGCGAACTCGGATTCAAGGGCTTCGTCGTATCGGACTGGGCTGCGATTGATCAGTTATCGAAGAACTACAAAACTGACATCGAGACTTCCATCAACGCCGGCTTGGACATGGCGATGATTCCGAATGGTCCGGAGAATGCGAAC
>SCTL01000450.1 GCA_004297495.1 Verrucomicrobiota bacterium | reverse complement strand
CCTGCAAACAGCACTTCAATGACACCGAAGTGGCCCAGCATGCCAGCGCGATTTACGAACGGGTGGACTGGCAATGGCTCTTCCAGGACGGCCCGTATCTCAGCCACGGCTGGACGCCGGAGCAGGGCATTTTGCCGGCGCGTTGGGACACGTACTGCGAACACATGATGCTCTACCTGCTGGCCATCGGCGCGAAGCAACACGCGATTCCCGCCACGGCGTGGGATGCGTGGCGACGGCCCGTGGCACGCTACGGCGGCACCCGTTACATTGACGCCGACGCGCCGCTCTTCATCCATCAATACGCGCACGCGTGGTTTGATTTCCGCGACAAGGCGGATGCGCACGCGGATTATTTTGAAAACTCCGCGCTCGCCACGCGGGTGCATCGGCGCTTCTGCGGCGAACTGCGGGATGAATTCCCGCTCTACAGCGACGAACTCTGGGGCATCACGGCCTCCGAATCGCCGCAAGGTTACGCGATCTGGGGCGGGCCGCCGCGGCAAGGGCCGATAGACGGCTCGGTGGTGCCTTGTGCCGCCGGCGGCTCGCTCCCGTTTTTGCCGGCGGACTGCCTGCAAGTCCTGCGTCACGCGCGCGAGCGATTCGGCGACACCGCTTGGAATCGCTACGGTTTCGTGGACGCCTTCAACCCCTTGACCGGCTGGTCCGCCAAAGACCAAATCGCCATCAACACCGGCATCACGCTGCTCATGGCTGAAAATGCGCGGACCAGTTTCGTCTGGAACACCTTCATGAAGAATGACGAGGTTCGCGCGGCGCTGACCAAGGTTGGATTTACCGCGACCGCCTGACCGTCCGGCGGGAATTTTCGATTTGTTTCAACGGCTCTCCCCCTTTAGCCTCTGCGCCCGATGGCCAATTTGTTATTCTCACCGCTGCTCGTCACGCGCGAGACCTGCCGCATCTGCGGCAACAAATCGTTCACGCCCGTCCTCTCGCTGGGCGATCAATACATCGCCGGCGCGTTCATGGGCCCGGACGGCAAACCGCCCGTGCAACGCCGCATCCCGCTCGATCTCGTCCGCTGTGATCCGCTCAAAGCCGAAAACGCCTGCGGCCTCGTTCAACTCCGTCACAGCACGCCGCCGCGGATTCTGTATCACTCCTATTTCTATCAGTCCGGCATCAACCAATCCATGCGCGATCACCTCGGTTCGATCAGCCAGACCGCCGAGGACACGATCAAGCTGCAATCCGGCGACATCGTGGTGGACATCGGCTGCAACGACGGCACGTTGCTCAAGTCGTATCGCACGGACGGCCTGCGCAAGCTCGGCATTGATCCGTCCGACATGGTGAAGCACGCCCGCGCCGCCGGCTTGCAAGTGGTGAATGATTTCTTCTCCGCCGAAGCTTTCCGCACCGCGTATCCGAACGAGAAAGCCAAGGTCATCACGTCCATCGCGATGTTCTACGACCTGGAGAACCCGCACAAATTCGTCGGTGACATCGCGGCGTGCCTGCATGACGACGGCATCTGGATTCTGGAACTGAGCTACCTGCCGCTCATGCTCAAGATGAACAGCTTCGACACCATCTGCCACGAGCATCTGGAATACTATTCGCTCGCGCCGATGGAACGACTCTTTGCCGAACACGATCTCGAAGTCGTGGACGTGACGCTCAACGACTGCAACGGCGGCAGTTTTCGGATTTGCGTCGGTCACGCCGGCAAAACGAAGCCCAGCGCCGAAGCCAAGGTGCGCGTGCAGAAACTCCGCGTTGAAGAATTTGAAATGGCGCTCGACACGGACAAGCCTTACGCCGTGTTCCGCAAGAACATTCAGAAGATTCGCAAAGACCTGCGCGCGTTCCTCGCGAAGGCGAAGAAACAAAAGAAACTGGTTCACGGCTACGGCGCTTCGACGAAAGGCAACACGACGCTGCAATATCTCGGCGTGACGCCCGATTTGTTACCCGCGATTGCCGACCGCAATCCCATCAAGCACGGCACGCGCACCATCGGCACGAACGTCCCGATCATTTCGGAGGAAGACTCGCGCAAGCAGAAGCCGGATTATTACTTCGTGCTGCCGTGGCACTTCATGGAAGAGTTCAAGAAGCGCGAGGCAGACTTCCTGAATCGCGGCGGCAAATTCCTGCTGCCGATGCCCACGGTCCATCTCGTCGGCAAGGGCGATTGAATTGTCGCATGATTTCGTGGCGTTCTCCCTCACCCCAGCCCTCTCCCGCTGGGAGAGGGAGAATCGTTCGCCGATTTCTTCGGAGTCTTGAGTCGGCGATTGTTCTGGAGCAGTCGAGTTTGTTGCGCGCGTCCAATCGCTTTTCCCTCTCCCAGCGGGAGAGGGTCAGGGTGAGGGAGAACGTTTCAAACTTTTCCAAGGCACCCAAATTTCTGGAATCCAGCCAATGAAACGCGCCGCCATCACGGGCATTGCCGGACAGGACGGGACTTTCCTCGCCCGTGGGCTGTTGAAGCGCGGCTACGAAGTTCACGGGTTGCTCCAGTTTCCCTTTGACCGCGAAGCGCCGACTTTGCTTCGTCGTTATCCCAAAAACGAGTTCGACGCCGTCCGCTGGTCCACCGGTTCGCTCGAAGACCCGTTTTCGCTCGTTCGTTTTCTCAAGTCTTCCAAGCCGGACGAAATCTACCATCTCGCCGGGCTGACGGACTCGCGCCAAAGTTTTCTCGTGCCGGAAGAGAGCGTCCTCTCGATCACGCTCGGCACGCTGCGGCTGCTCGAAGCCGCGCGCGAGTTTTGTCCCGACGCAAAAATCTTTCTCGCCTCGTCCGCCGAAGTTTTCGGCGAGCCTGCCGAAACTCCGCAGAGTGAAGCCACGCTGATGAATCCGGTGACGCCCTACGGCATCGCGAAACTCGCCGCCGATCACTTTGGCCGGCTGCATCGGGCGAAGTATTCGCAGTTCGTCGCCATCGGCCATCTCTACAATCACGAATCGCCGCTGCGCCCTCCAAATTATCTCAGCCGTCGCGTCTGTCTCGGCGTCGCGGCTATCAAGCGCGGCGAAGCGCAGGAACTGCAACTCGGCGACCTGAGCGCCGAGCGCGATTGGAGCGATGCGCGCGACATCGTGAACGCCATGTGGCTTGCGCTGCAAGCGCCCAAGCCGGGTGATTACGTTTTCGCCTCGGGCGTGCAGAAGCGAGTGGAGGATTTCGTGGCGACAGCGTTCCGTTCCGCCGGGTTGGACTGGAAGCAGTTTGTAAAAACCACCGTGCGCACCAGCAATCATCAACAAGTCACGAACGGACTTTGCGGCGACGCGCGCAAAGCGGAAACGGAACTCGGCTGGAAGCGCGCTTGGAGCTTTGACACGATGGTCGCCGACTTGGTGCAGGCGGAAATTGAGAACCGTTCCGAACTGGACCGCGCCAATCCGCTGGCCCGGCCCGCGTAGGAGCGCGGACGCCTCGTCCGCGAGTTCTTCCCGCCCGGCAAAACCCGCGGACGAGGCGTCCGCGCTCCGTTCCCACTTGAAGCGCGTGCCCGCGTGCCCTAGCATCGCTCCCGTTGGTTTTCCGCAATGAAAGCGATTCTGGCCCTCGAAGACGGCTCGGTTTTCCACGGCGTGGGTTTCGGCGCGAAAGCGTCGGCCTGCGGCGAAGTCTGTTTCAATACTTCCATGACGGGCTACCAGGAGATCCTCACCGACCCGTCCTACAAGGGCCAGATCGTGACGATGACCTACCCGCTCATCGGCAATTACGGCGTGAACACCGTGGACGTGGAATCCTGGCGGCCGCACGTGGCGGGTTTCGTCGTGCGCGAAGTCTCGCCGCTCGTGAGCAACTGGCGCGCGGATGCCTCGTTGCCGGACTATCTCGAACAGAACGGCATCCCCGGCATCCAGGGCATTGACACGCGCGCGCTCACGAAAAAACTCCGCGTGCGCGGCGCGCTCAACGGATTTATTTCCACGGAGGAAATTTCCGACGCCGAAGCGGTGAAGCGCGCGAAGGAATTTGTTTTCCTCGGCGTGGATTACGTGAAGGAAGTCACACACAAACAGGAATTCGCTTGGGACGCGAAGGACGAATCGAGCGCCGCCTTCGATCTCGTGCGCGGCAATGCCAGCCTGGACGCGCGCGCGCATCGCAAGCCACTCCCGCCGGCGGACGTGCCGATTGTCGCCTTCGATTTCGGAATGAAATACAACATCCTGCGCCGGCTGCGGCAGCACGGGTTCAGGACGCAAGTCCTGCCCGCCACCGCCACGGCGCAGGACGCGCTGAAGCACAAGCCCGCCGGCATTTTTCTCTCGAACGGCCCGGGCGATCCTTCGGCGCTCGATTACGCGGTGAACACGGTGAGTGAACTCGTTAAAACTGGAATTCCGATTTTCGGAATTTGTCTCGGCCACCAGATTCTTGGCCAGGCGTTCGGCGGGAAAACTTTCAAACTCAAGTTCGGTCATCGCGGCGGCAACCAGCCGGTGAAAGATTTGGAATCCGGCAAGGTTGAAATCACTTCGCAGAATCACGGCTTCGCAGTGGACGCGCAGTCGCTGCCCTCGGACGTGACGGTGAATCGCATCAACCTGAACGACCAGACCGTCGAGGGCCTGCGGCACAAGTCCAAACCGATCTATTGCGTGCAGTATCATCCCGAAGCCTCACCCGGCCCGCACGACTCGACGCCGCTGTTCGCCGAATTCCGGGAATTGATCAGAAAACGCGGTTGAACCGGCTGCGGACAGCGAGGTTTGCGTTTGACTTGAAAGCAGCCGCGAACATAATCGGTTTCACCAAAGCAAAATATGGCAAAACTGGTAATCCTCTCCGAATCCCTGAAGGGCCGGTCGCACGAATTGTCGGTGGACAAGACCACCGTCGGGCGCGTCGAGGATAACACATTCCCGATTGCTGAATCCTCGGTGTCCAGCCATCACTGTGAGATTTTGCTGCGTGGCTCGGACGTGCTGGTGCGCGACCTCAATTCCACCAACGGCACCTTCATCAACGGCGAAAAGATCACCGAGGCCGTGCTCAAACCCGGCCAGTCCCTGCGCCTCGGCCACGTCGAAATGTGGCTCGACAACGGCAGCACGCCCGCGCCTCAGCCTTCCCCCAGTCCCGCGCCCGCCCCGGCGCCCGCGCCTGCGAGCTCTTCAAAAAAACCGGCGATGGACGCCACGCTCGTCATTCCTCGCGGCGTCAGTCTTTCCGAACTGGAACAGGGCAGCAAAGGCGGCTTCGATACCACCGGCAAGGGATTTACCAAGAAGCAGAACAAGACCAACAAGATTTTTCTCATCGTCGGGATCGTGATCGGCGTGGTCATTCTCGTCGTGTTGGCCATCGCCTTCATGTCCGCCGGCAAACCGCCGCCCGTGCGCTGACGGCGGGCTGGGTTTGCAGTTTACTTCGGTGTGCGGCCTCTTCTCACCGGGCCGACCATTCAACGCTCAACTCCGAAGGAACGCGGAATCTTCCTTCCTCGGATGTTCAGCGTTGAATGTTGAATGTTGAATGTTTCCCATTCAACCCTTCAGCCACCGGGCAACCTCCGCCGCAGAGTAAGTGATCAGAATGTCCGCGCCGGCCCGTCGCATCGCCAGCAAACTCTCCATCGTCACCGCGCGTTCATCCACCCAACCGCGCTCCGCCGCGGCCTTGATCATCGCGTGTTCGCCGCTCACCGCGTAGGCCGCCGTCGGATAACCGAATTCGGTCTTCACGCGCTGGATGATGTCGAGATACGCCAATGCCGGCTTCACCATCACGAGGTCCGCGCCCTCGGCGATGTCCAGCGCCACTTCGCGCAGCGCCTCGTTCGCGTTCGCCGCGTTCATCTGATAACTCCGCCGATCGCCAAACTTCGGCGTGGACTCGGCGACCTCGCGGAACGGCCCGTAATAAGCCGAGGCGAACTTGGCCGCGTACGACATGATTGGAATTTCCTCGAAGCCGCTCCCGTCCAGTTCGGCGCGAATGGCGCGCACGCGACCATCCATCATGTCGCTCGGTGCCACCATGTCCGCGCCCGCCTCGGCGTGACTGGCCGCCGTGCGCGCGAGCAGCTTCAGCGTCGGATCATTCAGCACTGAGGCCGCGCGCGGTCCGCGCCGCACGATGCCGCAATGGCCGTGCGACATGTACTCACAAAGGCAAACGTCCGTGATCACGAGCAAGTCCGGCAATTCCCTTTTCAGCAGCCGCACCGTCTGCTGCACGATTCCGTTCTTTGCGTACGCGCCGGACGCGCGTTCGTCCTTGCGATCAGGAATTCCAAACAGCAACACCGCCGGTACGCCCGCCTCGAAAGCGCGCGTCGCGTCCTTCACGAGTTCATCCGGCGAGAGTTGAAACACGCCCGGCATGGCGTCCACGGCTCGACGCACCTTTTTGCCGAATCGCGCGAAGAGCGGCAGCACCAGTTGCGACGCGTGCAGATGCGTCTCGGCGACCAGCGCGCGCAACGCGGCGGTCTTGCGCAACCGGCGCGGGCGATACTCGGGAAAGGCGGGCATGGACTTGAAACTCATGCGCCCATTCTAAGGCGCGCAGGGCGGCTGCAAAGTGGAATTTCGCGACGCCACTTGCCGCCGAACCGGCAACCTGTAACTTGCAACCAGCAACTAGAATACGAACATGACAGACAAAATTGGATTCGTCGGAGTCGGGCGCATGGGCGCAAACATGGCGCGCCGGCTGAAGGAAGCCGGATTCACCATCGCCGCCGTCCATGACGCCAACGCCGCGGCCGCGCAGTTACTCGCTGAGGAGCTTGGCTGTCCGGCGGCGAGTGACTTGAGAGCCGTCACCGCGCTTTCGGATGTGATCGTCACCGTCGTCAGCGATGACAAGGCGATGAAGGCGATTTACAGCGGTGGATTGCTGAGTCGCGCCAAGGGAAAATTGTTCATCAACTGCGCCACCGTTTCGCCCGCGATCCATGTCTGGGCGGAACGGAAGTGCGAGGCGAAGGGCGCGCAATCGCTCGAAGCGTGCATGGCGTCGAGCATCCCGCAGGCGCGACAGGGAACGCTCTTCCTGATGTGCGGCGGCAAACCGGAAGCCTTCGAGCGCGCGAAGCCGGTTTTGGAAAAACTCAGCGTGGCGATGCCGTACATCGGCCCGGCGGGACAGGCGGCGCAGGTGAAAGCGCTCGTGAACATGGTGATGAACATCAACACGGCGGGTTTGGCGGAGGGACTCGGACTCGGCGCGGCGCTTGGTCTCGACCTGAACATGCTGCGCGACATTTTCTCGCAGACCGGCGCGAACTCGCGTGTGCTGATGACTGACGGCGAGGACATGCAGAAGCGCGAGCACTCGTGTTTCTTCAGCGCGGCGCACGCGGCGAAGGATTCCGGCATCGCGCTCAAGCTGGCGAAAGAACTGGGATTGAATCTGCCGCTCGCGGCGGCGACGAAGAAGCAATACGACCGGATGGTGAGCGAGGGCTTGGGTGAGCTGGACAAGTCTGGCGTGGCCGAACTCACGTTCAAAGGCCGGCACGAGAGCAAGCCGGCGTAGAATCAAGTTTGCCCGCGCACGTCCCACGCGTCACGCAGGCCGTCGCCGAGAAAATTGAGCGCGAGCAAAGTTGAAACGAGCACACCGCCGGGAAAAACAATCAGCCACCAGTAAATGCGGATGGGATTAATCTGCTCCGCGCCCTCGGCGATGAGCGAACCCCAGCTTGCCATCGGCGGCTGGATGCCGAGGCCGAGATAGCTCAGGAAACTTTCGTAGAGCACAATCGCCGGCACGGTGAGCGTGAGGTAAACGATCACCACGCCGAGGACGTTGGGAATGATGTGCCGCGCAAGAATGTGCATCGGTCCGGCGCCGAGCACGCGGCTGGCGTCCACGAATTGTCGCGAGCGCAGTGAAAGCACTTGTCCGCGAACGATGCGCGCCATGTTCAGCCACGACACCGCGCCGAGGCCGACGAAAAGAAAGATGAGCCGCGAGAATTTCGCGAGCGCCAGCGAACCGGCGGCTTCGAGCCGGGTTTTCAGCAATCCTTCCATCGTGGTGATGAGCACGATGACGAAGATGATCGAGGGCAGCGAATAGAGGATGTCCACGAAGCGCATCATGGCGCTGTCGGTGCGACCGCCCGTGTAACCGGCAATCGCGCCCCACAGCACACCGATGACGAGACTCACACCCGCGCCGACGATGCCGACGAGCAGCGAAATTTGCGCGCCGTAGAGTACGCGGGAAAAGACATCGCGCC
>SCTL01000449.1 GCA_004297495.1 Verrucomicrobiota bacterium | reverse complement strand
CGCGTGCAACAACAACGGGTGCGGCCTGCAATCCATCATCACCTTCCCGGCGGTTGCGGGTCAGACCTATTTGATCCGCGTCTCCGGCGCGGCGGGCGCATACGGCTGGTTCGCCATTCAGGCTCAACAATCGGTCACGCCGCCGCCCAATGATTATTGCACCAACGCCATTGCCGTGAACATCGGCAGCCCGGCCGCGTGCGGCACCACCGATTGCGCCACGCCGTCCCTGAGCAACAACATCCCGACGATCCCGCTGCCGTGCGCCGGTTCGATTACGGCCAACGACGTTTGGTACACCTTCACGCCGCAGTGCAACGGCCCGATCACGATTGACACCTGTGGCACCTGTCCCGGCTCGAACACGTTCGACACCGTGCTCTCGGCTTACACCGGTGGTTGCGGTTCGCTGATCCAGATCGCGTGTAACAACAACATGATCGTTCCGCCGCCGTGTAAGAAGAATTCCATCATCGGCTTCCCGGGCGTCGCCGGCGTGACTTATCACATCCGCGTGTCCGGCATTCCGAATGTCTCCGGTCAGTTCCGGCTCAACATTCAGCAAAGCCTCACCGCGCCGACGAACGATCTTTGCGCCAACGCCGTGCCCATCACTCCGGGCACTTACGCTTGGAACAACTGCGGTGCGCTCACCGACGGCCCGCTCTCCGGCCCGTGCATCCCGTTCCAGGATGTCTGGTACAGCTTCATCGCGCCGTGTGCCGGCCAGGTCTGGCTGAACACTTGCGGCAGCGCCATCAATACCGTGTTGAATGTCTATTCCGGACTGAATTGCAGCAGCCTCGCGCTGGTCACGTGCAACGACGACGCGGGCGTCGGTGCCGGACCGTGCGGACCGTCCACGCAGTCCTACGTGACGTTCAACGCCATCGCGGGCCAGAAATATTTCATCCGCGTTGGCAGCCCGACCGGCATCACGGGTGCCGGCCAGTTGACGCTCGTCGGACCGCAGCCGCCGTTCCCGACCTGCCCGCCCGCCGGCCCGTGCAATTGGAATAACTACACGTGGTTCCGAATCGTCGGTGTTCCGAACTGCTTGAAGTGGAGTTGGGCCATCACTGCGCCGTGCTGCGTCAGCCTGAGCAACACCAACGCCGGCCCGGTTTGCTCCGGCAACGACAACACGCTGGCCGCCGCCTTCGCCGCCAGCATCAACGCCGCGGGCTGTCCCGGCATCTCGGCCATCGCGCCAGGTCTGTCGTGGCCGAAGAGCGGGCGCTTCGGGATTTGCAGTCCCTGCACGAACCTCCAACTCTCCGTCGGTGGACCGGGAGTGCTGCCGCAAAATCAATGCGTCATCGCGAATACTGGCGGCTTCTCGCCGGTGCCGGTCGGTTACTGCAACTTCAATCCGGACATCGAAATAATTCCGTTGAGCGGCCACGACTACAACAACAACGGCGTGGATGACGCGATTGACATTGATCTCGGCACGAGCCAGGACGTGAACAACAACGGCATTCCCGACGAAGCCGAAACCTGCCTCGCGCCGGAAATCACCAGCGCGCCGGACTCGCAAACTGTTGAAGCCGGCTCGCCCGTCACCTTGAGCGTCGCCGCGAACGGCACCGCGCCCTTCACGTATCAGTGGAAGAAAAACAACGCGGACCTGCCCGGTGCCAACAGCAGCTCGTATTCAATCGCGGCCTTCAGCGCCGGAGACGCGGGCGCTTACAGCGCGGTGGTGAGCAACGCCTGTGGCTTCGCCGAAACCGTGTCCGCTGACCTCGGGCTCTGGCCGCCGAATCTGCCGGTGCTCTTCGATCACAACGTGCTCGATGGCTCGTTCAACTTCCTCGTCAACACTCGGCTCGGTTACGACTACGCGGTCGAATACAAGAACGACCTGAACGACGCCACCTGGACGCCGCTCACGACGATCCCCGGCAGCGGCGGGCCAGAACTGATCCTCGATGGCGATCCGCTGCAAGCACAGCGCTTCTACCGCGTCCGTGAAACGCCGACGCCGTGAACTGAAAATTGAAAAGCAAAAGCCCGGGCTGTCATGGCCCGGGCTTTTTTGCGTAGCGGCGTCTCGGCAGAGCGCCGCAAATTATTCTGGAAAAGTGCGGCGCTCTGCCGAGACGCCGCTACGAGGTGAGTCCGCCAAAATCCGCCGTCCTATTTCCCGGCAGGATTCTCTGCCGCCGCCTTTTGTTTCGCCGCCTCCGCCTTCTTCGCCTTGATGGCGTCGGTGTAGGCTTTGTACATCTTCTTCCAGTCGCGCCCGTTCGAGTTGAGGTGCTGCTCGGACTTCGTTTTGTAAATTTCAAACACGGCGGAAATCTCTTTCATGTTCTTGTAGTCCACCGCCTCCTCGCGCGCCTGCTTGAGGAAACCGAGAATCGTTTTCTCTTCCTCCGCCGTCAGGTCCGGGACGATGGCGCGATAGCCGTTCATCGTGAACGCGACCTTGCCGACGGTGTATTTGTCGAGAATCGACTCAACTTGTTCCGGGCTGAGTTCCTTGCGCAAGCCCGTCATCAGATTATCGTGAACGGACTTTGGCATCGCGCCGTCGGCGATCATCTCGCGTTCGAGTTGATTGAGCGGCTTGCCGGTGGCGGCGTTGGTGCCCGCTGGCACTGAGGTGAAGGGATGCTCATTGTGCCAGTCGCGCACCGCCTTAAGATGCGTGGCCACGATTTCCGTCACACGTTTTGATTTGGCGGCGTCTCCGAGTTTGAGCGAGCCGACCCACTCGGCGGCCTTCTGCTCGGTGTCGGCGTCGGATTTGGATTTTGCCTCGAGCGTTTTCGCGTCGCCGCTCGTCGCGTTGGAAACCGGGGCCGGACTTTGCGCAAAAGTCGGAAGTCCGCAGTTGAGTACGGCGAGGCACGTGGCCGCAATAAAGTGTGATCGGAGAATAAATTGTTTTTTCATGATGCTGTGATTGGAAGCCTGCCAGCGAAGATTATTCAAGACGAGAAACATTCGATTGAAAAACTTCCACGCTGCTTGCGCGAGAACAGCGCGACGGCTCGGAGGGCATTACGGTTTCAACCCTGCCCCACCATCAGTTCAGTGCGCATTTTTCACCGCACGTTGCACGGTGGGATATGGACACGGAAGTTTCCGATTGGGAGACTACGCTCACCAAATACGCATGAGCCGAGAACCGTGGACTCATTGTCTTTTGTACGCGGGCGATGAAATCCGCCTTTGCCTGCAAGGGCTTCCTCTGGCTTTGCTCCTGCTGCTTCCACTCCCGGCGCGCGCCGCGTTGCTGTTCGAAGAACACTTTGCCTATCCCAATGGTAATCTCGGCGCGGCGGGAATCGGTGATGCGATTTGGTCCGGTGGCGACAGCGCCAATTCTTCGCTGGCCGTGAACACGAACGCGGCGTTAACCAGCGCCGGCTTGTTCGGCGAAACCGGGAACGGCTTCGTTTTCTCCGGCGGCACATTCAAAAAAAAGGCCGCGCCCTTCACCGAGCAATCCGGCGCGGGCACGAACGTCTATGTTTCCTTCCTGTTGAACATTCAAACGGCGGGCAGCGGAGCGAAATTGATCGCGTATTTGCAAAACGGAAGCTCCGCATCCAGTTCGCCGCCGCTCGGAGTTTTTCTCAACGGCACGACGCTCGGCCTCGCCAAGTCCGCGAGCACGCCGCCGGTGACGACGACTTTGAGCGCCGGCACACATCTGGTTGTCGCGCGCTACTCGTTTCTCGCGGGGAACGATGCGGTGGATTTGTGGCTCGATCCCGCGGCGCTCGGCACGAACAGTCCGCCCGCCGTCACGTTGACGACCGGCACGGCAAGTTCGAGCGATGCCGCGGCGTTGTCCTACGTGTTTCTTAATCACGCGGTGAACCAAACGGTCTGGCTGGACGAACTGCGCGTGGGCACTACCTGGGCGGAAGTCACGCCCACGGACGGCTCGACCGTGCCGCCGGTCAGCGGCAGCGGCCCGCGTTTCACCCAAGTTCTCAGAACACCTGTGGCTCTCATTCTTCGCGGCACCAACGGCGCGGCCAACGGCGCGTTCGACCTCATCGCCTCCACTTCGCTCGCCACGCCCGTCAGCCAGTGGGGCGACGTGGCCTCCGACAATTTTGACGCGAGCGGAAATTTTGATCTGACCAATCCCATTCCTGTCGGCGTAGGCCAGCAGTTTTATCGTCTCCGGATCGGCGGCGGAGTGACGACGCCCGTCGCGCCGCAGATCACGGCGCAGCCCACGAACCTGACCGTGACCGCGAATCAGACGGCGAATTTTTATTCGACTGCCAGCGGAACTGCGCCGCTGAATTTCCAATGGTATTTCAACAACGCCGCGTTGGGCGGCGCAACGCTTGCCGCACTCACGATCAACAACGCCCAAACCAACAACGCGGGAAATTATTTCGTCATCGTCACCAACCTCGCCGGCGCGGCCACGAGTTCGGTGGCCACGCTGACGGTGAGCAACATTCTCGCGCCACCCAGCATCGTCACGCAGCCGCAAAGTCAGACCGTGACGGAAGGCGCGACCGCCGTGTTGAACGTCACGGCCTCGGGCACGCCGCCGCTGCGGTATCAATGGTTCTTCAACACCACCACGCCGCTGGCGAATCAAACCAACGCTTCGCTCACGCTCGCGGGCGTGTCGAGCAACGACGCGGGCGCTTACTCGGTCACGGTGACCAACAACTACGGCGCAACGAACAGCAGCCTCGCCACGCTCACCGTCAATCCGCTGTCCACGAACGCGATTGATTTCAGCCACGTCGGTTTCGGCAACACCGGCTTCACCGTCACCGGCGGCGCGGCCGGTCCGACGGTTTACGCCGGCAGCGAATCCGAGTTGCAGTCCTACTCGGACGTGAACCCGCCCTACACGATCATCCTTACGAATTCGTTCACGCTTTCCGGAATGGCCACGCACATCCGGCCCAACAAGACTGTGATCGGCTCCAATGACGTCGTGCTGACCGGCGGCGGGTTGTATCTCTATCGCTCGACCAACGTCATCCTCCGCAATCTGACGATCAAGAATTCCACCGAGGACAACATCGGCATCCATTACTCCGATCACGTGTGGATTGATCATTGCACGCTGGTGGACTCCAGCGACGGCAACCTCGACATCACGCAGTCATCCGACTACCTCACGATCTCGTGGTGTAAATTTTATTACACCGACAACCCGCCCGACCCGAATCACCGCCTCGTCAGTCTGATCGCCGCCAGCGACTCCGATGACGGCAGCCAGTATCACATCACGTATCATCACAACTGGTGGACGACGAATTGTGTCGAGCGCATGCCTTCGGTGCGATTTGGCCGCGTGCATTGCTTTAACAATTTCTACAACTCGCCCGGCAACAATTACTGCATCCGCACCCGCATCAACGCCGAGCTGCTGGTGGAGAATAATTTCTTCCAGTCCGTGCAGAATCCGTGGGAGCAATACATCACCGGCGCCAGCGGCGTGCAGGGAAAACTTTTCGCGAACAACAACAACGTGCCGTTCCTCGGGACTTCGTTCGGCGTGACCTGGACCGGCACGAAGACGAACGGCGACGGCACGATCCGCGTCATGGTGCCCGGCACGGACTCGGTGTTCGCGCCGTCCTATTCCTACACGCTGGACGCGCCGGCCGGTGTGCCGGATGTCGTCACCAACAACGCCGGCGCGGGCAAAGGCCCATTCGCCCCGTGAGTGCCATTATTTCAAGCAGCAATGCAGCCCCGCATCGTGGACATCGGGCGTGGGTTGTGGAGAATGACACCGTCCCAATAAATACCAACGCGCTCGACGCGATACTCATAGACGCATATACGCAACCCCAAATCCCTCGACCCCCTCACGCCTCATGAAAGCAAACCATCCCCTCATCCGCCGTCTTCTTAACCGCTGTTATCGTCCTGCCCTGATGGCGCTCGCCCTCACCGCGCTGCTTGCCAGCCCGCCGGCCCGCGCTACGCTCTATCTGACCGAGCCTTTCAGCTACCCCGCTGGCGCCCTTGGCGTCTCGCCAGCGAATGGAACCTGGGACACGACCACCAAGTCCGCGATCAACGTGACGGCGACCGGTCTCACTGGGCCGGCAGGGTTTCCCGCTGCCGGCGGCAATGACGTGACCATCGGCAACACCGGCCACAACCAGCAAAATTTTAACACGTTCACGAGTTCCGGAACCATCGTCAGCGGGACGGTCTATGCTTGTTTCCTGTTAAAGGTGACATCGAGTGGCAGCATGCGGAGTTCGGACACCACCACTTCACCGAATTACAATGACGGCTTTACTTTGGCGCTGCAAAATGCGACCTCGGCCGCTTCGCCGTTTTGCAGTGTCCGCATGATCAACAGCAGTGGCATCAAAATCGGGCTGGCAAAAAATGGCGCGGCCGGCGTTTACCGGACGGCAGCGATCACGGCGAACACGACTTACATGGTGGTGGTGAAATACGATTTTTCCACCACGCCCAACACCGCGAATTTGTGGATCCTTTCGACTTACCAGGGTACCGAGGCGGGCGCGGGTGCGGCTGATGTCACCATCAACACCGGGACTGACCTCGCTCCCGGCGCTGCTGGTTTGGGGCAATGCTATCTTTCCGACGCTGCCGGCGGCACGTTCCAAGTTGATGAATTGCGCATCGGTTCGACCTGGCAGGATGCGACTGGCGGAGCGCCCGCAGGGCCGGCGACCAAACTCGCGTTCACCACGCAACCCGCCAGCGCCGCGCCCGGGGCAACCATGAACGCCGTCGTTGTTCAAGCACAGGACACGGGCGGCCAGGCAGTCGCCACCAACAACGTCCCCATCACGCTCACGCTTTCCAGCGGCAGCGGCATTTTGAGCGGCACGCTTACGCAGAACACCGACTCCTCCGGCAAAGCCACGTTCAGTAATCTGAGCATTGATCAAGTGGGCGCGAAGCAACTCACGGCCGCCGCCTCGGGTATCGGCGCGGGAATCGCCAATGCTACGAGTACGACTTTCAACATTGCCGTCCCGGTGTTAGGCGCGCAACTGGCCTTCACCACGCAGCCGTCCGACGTCAACGTCTCC
>SCTL01000448.1 GCA_004297495.1 Verrucomicrobiota bacterium | reverse complement strand
CACCGCGCCGAGCGGACCGATGCGTTCCATGGGCGGCAACGTGACCATTTGCGGGCGATAAAAGAAAAGCTGGCGCGGGCTGCGCTTGCTCGCGTCCACGGCGAATTGCGCGACGGGCTGGCCGAGCAATTCGCGGATCGGCTGGCGCGTCATTTCGTAAGCGACGTCGAACGCGTAGATGTAAACGACCTCGCCGGTGTATTGCCGCACCTTCGTGGAAGCGGGCTTCGGTTCAGTCTGGCGGGATGGTTCGAGGAGCGTATTCATACCCAAAAGAGTTTAAGCTAGCCCCGCGAATTTGTCGAAAATCGTGAATTTTGGGTGGAAAACGGGGCGTGTGAGGAGTCGGAAATAGTTCGGAAATTGTTTTGCCACGGCGGCGGTTTGCGGCGATACTGGGCGCGTCTGTTCGATAGCTTGTCACTTTCAAGACATGGTGAATCCTCAGGTGAACTCAGTTCAGTGATGATTATAGGCCCGAAGTCCGGGAACAGTCTGGAGAAAGCTACGGTTAGTTTGGGCAGTATAACATCGCATGAGTAATAAATTGTTTGTTGGAAATCTTTCCTTCAATACCACTGAAAACGACCTGAATGACGCGTTCGCCGCGCATGGCAGTGTCACCGAAGCCAATCTGATGATGGATCGCACCACCGGTCGTCCGCGTGGATTTGCCTTCGTCACCATGAGCACCCCCGAGGAAGCCCAGAAAGCCATCGCCGCGTTGAACGGCGCCCAGCTTGATGGTCGCGCCCTCACGGTCAACGTCGCCCGTCCGCGCGAAGAGCGCACCGGTGGCGGCGGTGGCGGTGGCGGTCGTCGTGAATACGGCGGCGGCGGCGGTGGCGGTCGTGGCCGTTACTAATTCCTGGAGTTTTCAACGGTCGGGTCGCCGGAATTACCGGTGGCCCGACCTTTTTCCTTTCGCGGCAGTCTGATTGTCTGGACTGTATTCGCGACTCGTTCGCTTAGGTCCTGTTGGCGGTCAGCCTGTTTATGAAAGAAGAGCACATCGAAGTCGAAGGTTGCGTTCAAACCGTGTTGCCGGGAACGATGTTCCGGGTGGAATTGGACAACAAGCATCTGGTGCTCGCCACCATCTGTGGCAAGATGCGCAAACGCTGGGTCCGCCTGACCGTCGGCGACCGCGTGAAAATGGAAATGTCGCCCTACGATTTGAACAAGGGACGCATCACCTGGCGGCTCAGGTGAATTGCCATGCCGGGTTGCCGGTAAATAATCTTGTGACGCATCATCAAAAAACCAGTCCCCGCGGGATTTACCTGCTGCAGGAAAATCAGCGCGTCTTGGAATCAGTCTCGCTGTCGGCAAAGTTCCGGACTCTGAAATCCCTGACCGTGGAACTCGAATACTTCGACCCGGAAGGTTTGGCGCGGAGCAGTCACATCAAATACACGGTCAATCTCGATCACGCCAAATCCGTCTTCCGCTTCCCGTGCCACAACGCGGAATGTGTGGGCGGTGACTTTGACCTGAGCCGCGTGCTGGCCGACACCGTGGCGGCGCGCCGGACTTCCACCGCCGGCGAAATCTGCTGCCAGGGCTGGCGCAGCAAGGCGACCATGGACGTCACTCATTGCCACAATCTTCTGCGCTTCAAATTCCGCCTCGTTTATTAAACGGGCGGCCCACGCACTCATCTTCGGAGAAAAAATTTTGCGTCCGACAACTTTGAAGGTTGTCGCCGTGTCCGCGACCGTGTAAATTGAAGCAGTCGCAACCCGGTTTGAAACAAATTGACTCAACCGGCTTTTTGAAAATTCTGTGACCGACCGCAAATTCTAATTATGACAACTGAATCCATTGCCAGCGCAACTGAGACCGGAAACGACGAGGCGAACTGGAAGCAAATTGTCGCCCGCTACCAAAAGCCCTCCACTCCCCGCGCCGTCTGGCAGATTCTCAACACGCTCGTGCCCTATGGGGCGTTGTGGTATTTGATGTACCTCACCAGCCACCTCACCGGCGCCATTTCCTACTGGCTCACGGTGCCGCTGGCGATCCTCGCCGGCTTGTTCCTCGTGCGCATGTTCATCATCTTCCACGATTGCGGTCATGGTTCCTTTTTCAAATCCAAGCTCGCCAATGAAATCGTCGGCTGCGTCACCGGCGTTCTGACGTTCACGCCCTACCATCTCTGGCGCTGGGAACACGCCATTCACCACTCGGCCTCCGGCGATCTGGATCGTCGCGGCACGGGCGATATCTGGACGCTCACCGTGGAGGAATACCTTGCCGCTTCGCGCTGGAAACGCTTCTCCTACCGGCTGGCGCGCAATCCCATCGTGCTCTTCGTGCTCGCGCCGCTGTTTCTCTTTCTGGTGCTGCAACGCATGACCAACAACAAGGCCGGCTATCGTGAATCGCTCTCGGTTTATGCCACCAATCTTGTGCTCGTGTTGATGGCGACGGCGCTCAGTCTGGTGTTCGGTTTCAAAGCCTACCTGTTGATCCAATTCACGATTCTCATGGTCGCCGGGTCGGTAGGCGTGTGGCTCTTCTACGTGCAACACCAATTCGAGGGCGTCTATTGGGAGCGGAACGACAACTGGGATTATGCCGCGGCGGCGCTGCAAGGCAGTTCGTTCTACAAGCTGCCCAAGGTGCTGCAATGGTTCTCCGGCAACATCGGCTTCCATCACATCCATCATCTCAGCCCGCGCATTCCGAACTACAATCTGGAGAAATGCCACGATGCCGAACCGTTGTTTCAAGCGGTGAAACCGGTGACGTTTTTCGCCAGCTTCAAATCCTTCACGTTCCGGCTCTGGGATGAACAACGCCGCCGGCTCATCGGCTACCGTCAACTCCGCGCCATCCGCAAACAACAGCGGCAGGCGACGGGAAGTTGAGCGGAGCGGGATCAAAGCACCGCCAAATTCACGCCAAGTTCATCAAACCGGGGCACGGCCACTGCAATTATTACTTCCCCGGGACGAAGAACTCTTGCGAGCTGCGGGGCAATGGGCGGGAGTGAGCGGCAGGTTTTTTGGAAACCGAGTTTGTCTCCGCTGTCAATGGCAGCGATAGTGGAACATCAATTGGCGGTGCATGATTCCAAAAAGATTTGTCCTCGAAGTAGAGGGATTTCAACTCGCCTTTGTCAGCGTCCACTTCTGCTTCCACTTTGGATTGTAGATCGTCGTGAGTCTCATTCTCGTACCACCACCAAAATGAGTAGCGAGGAATGCCAGGCAAAGCCGGAGTTATTACCTGAGGCTTGAAATCCATGTGAACCAAGTTGGTCGGATACCCGAGTCTGGCAATCGTTCGTCGAATCAAAGCAACGGCCTGAGTTTCGGTCAGGTTCCACTTGCCGCTAAACTCTTTGATGAGGATGGGGTGACTGTCGCTGTTGAATAGGTTGTCCGGGGCATAATAACCGTTGACCATGCTGTCTCGGTAGATGAATTGCCAGCCGTTCGTCAATTCAATCTCGCAGTGTGGGCGGCCAAGATTGTCTTCAACGTGAAAACGCGCGACTTGATTTGTTGTCAGCGGTCGTGGGATGGAAAGCGAAAGCTTTTGACCGTAATCATCAATCGCCCGTAGCACAATCGGGATAAGCTGGCGAGCGTACTCAGGATTGACGGATGGCCATCGCGGGCGGTTTCTGATCGGAATCGGCTCGACGGCCAGCTTGGGCGGCGGTCTTTCAAGACTGCGGTTGCGAAGTGAAATCCGCGCCACTCGCCTTGCATTGCCGTCTATGTCCAAGTCCACTCCAGCCGGTGCTTGGCCGACTCCTCTCGGGTCGAGCCATTCAATGCGATAATGCGGAACTGTGTTTGTCCCGACTTTGATAGGCTCGGTTACACGCGGCTCTTGCTCGGCAAAGACTGACTCCAATGGGATGCCAAGTTTTTTTAGAGTGTCCCTACCCAACTGAATGGCTTCGGCTTTCGACATCTTCACTTCACCGTAGAACTCAGGGACTTTATCCAAGTCTTGGATGGCAAAGAATTCTTTTGGGCCTTGGATGGTGTCCACGTAGCCTCGACTGAATGCGAAGACCCACCCGCCGCGAATCCCGATTTCAACCCCAAGCTTCCGTTGCGGCATGATGCTGCAATGAACGACGTGTTCAGCGGTAACTGGACGCAGCAATGGCAGGTCAAGTTTCTGTGACACGTCTGAAATGTAAGGCAGCATGGCTACGAGCACGGCGTTTGAATACTCCGCCGTAACACGAACCATTTCAAATTGGTCGAAAAACTGTCCGAGATCGAGAATCATGGCCATTGCCAATCAGTCTTGTGGTTGTATTCATCAAAGCGCATGACCGTGTAGCCGTACACACGCAGAGCGTCCCAAAGTTGGTTGTCGCCACCCGGTGGCCAGACTGCATCATGACGTGCATCACTAAAAGCCTGAGTAAGCACTTTGGTCTGCCAGTTGTAGGACCATTCTTGAAATACCTGTCCGTTGAAGTTCCAATGTCCTTGGGCAGAACCCCAACCGTTTCCGCCCACAATTCGATCCCAGCCGACAAAAACCGAAGGTCGTCTATGTTGAGGATTGCTGACGATATTGGTGTAATAGCTTAGAGCGTTTGTAGTTTTGGGAACTCCGAACGTGCCGGGCCAATTTCCGTTCGCCGTCGAACAACCGTCCAGCCAAGCGAATCGGTAAGGACGCGAACCGGCATGTCTATTGAAAGTCAACTCGTTGCTCACACTCTGGCTTGTCAGGTAAGCCTTGGAGTTTGGATAACTGATTGCTCCGGTGACATATCCATTTGTGTCGAAAGTATGATTATCTCCACCAATCATGCTGGGGCCGCCGTGCCCGTGGTAATAAAAGTTCCGGTAGCGCGGATCAAAGAGAGTGGCTTTCAAATCGGCCCAACTGTCATTGCGCTGCTGCTGTGAGTAACTATTCGTGCCGAATTTGATGGGAAAATCGGAAGCAGGAATGCTTCGATAAGTTACCCATCCTTCCATGCCCTGAATTCCTGCCGTGTAATACTGATCACCGTTCGAATATCTGGGCCCAGCATCCGTATAAAATTTGTCACAATAAGAAATCAGCCAATAACCGGTGTCTGGATATGCTGTCTGCGCTGCGGGCGTATGCCGGGTCGTTTGTGTTCCTGTACCTGCACGGGCAATTGTCACGTAGGAAATAAAAAACGGATCGCTATCCAAGTTGTCGCGGAAGTTGCTGGACGTGTCGGTTAAATCCCACGTCCAAGAAATCTGTGCGTTAGTCGTGTGGCCTGACCCGCCGTTCACGTAATTTCCCCATGCGTCGTAAATGTCAATCCACCAATCAGTCTCGTTGGTTTTTGTCTGCGCCTTGAATGTAAAATTGCTGCTTTGAATCAAGTCATCCCAATTCGTGAAAGTCACCTCGTTTGCGATCGTAATATTCCGAGCGAAGTTCGTGAGCGTAACGAAAGTTGATGTGTCGCCGACTTGATCAGTCACCCGCACGGTCGAACGAAGTTGAATCTGGTGAGTTCCGTTGGAAAACATGTCGAAATAAATCCCCATCCCCCAGTTGGTTTGATTGTTGTAATACAACGAGAGAAAAACGGCGTCGGAAATTGGCTGGCCATCCAGTAGCACCTCGATATTTTCCACGCGATCCATGTAGTCCTTGAA
>SCTL01000447.1 GCA_004297495.1 Verrucomicrobiota bacterium | reverse complement strand
CATTCGTGAGATCAACGAAGATCAGGTCGTCGTTGCGGAAGTTGCCGCTGCCGACGGGCGAGTTCGGGAATTGAGTCCAAACGGGTGTTTGCGCCAGGACTTGCGTACAAACCATCTGCGCCAAAGCAGAGCACAACAATACGAGAGCGAGACGGACTTTCATCTGGTTCAATGCGGAAAGAGTACCACAGGCAACCGGGGCCGCAAATAGAAGAAACATCCACAGAGCCGCCGACGCTCAAGCTTTCATTGCGCGGATCAGTGCGGCGACGCGTCTGGGATCAACCGCGTTCGCAAGCTTCCCATCCTTCTTCAGCGATGAGCCGACAATCACGCCGTCGGCAAAACGAAGATAGTCGCGCACGTTTTCGGCTTTCACTCCGCTGCCGAGCAGCAATTTCGTTTGCGGACATGCCACGCGCACGCGCTCGACGTCATCCAAGTCCGCAGCCTGGCCCGTGCCCACGCCCGAAACGATCAGCGCGTCAGCGAGACCGCGCTCCGCGGTGTCGTGCGCCGCGTCTTCCAGCGACCAATCACCCAGCGGCACGGCGTGCTTCACATGAACGTCCGCAAAAATTCCCGCGCCGGGACAAATTCGCTCGCGATAGCGCAACGTGTTGTAAGCGTCGCCTTCGATGAGCCCCTGATCCGTCAGCATCGCGCCGCTGTGGACGTTTACGCGAATGAAACTGCCACCCGCCGCCGCGCATAACGCGAGCGCGGCATGCGCGTCATTGCGCAGCACGTTGAATCCGATGGGCAATTTCACCGCCGCGCGCACCGCGCAACCAGCAGCGGTCATCGCGGCGATGGTTTCGGGCGCGACATTCGTTTTCGTGAACGGCACGTCGCCGAAATTTTCGATGAACACCGCGTGCGCGCCACCGCGTTCGTAGGCAACCGCGTCCGCGACAGCGGCCTTGATGATGTCACGCAAGCTGCCGCCAAAACGCGGCGCGCCGGGCAAGGGCCGGAGATGGACGACGCCGATGAGGACTTGGTTGTGCTTGGAGAAAAGTGAGTTCATGCGGTCTGAGGAGTGGAGGTTGAGTTTCCTTCGCTGACCGGGGCCGCTTGTTCGCGAAGATGGTTGAGCGCGGCGCGGGCGGCTTCGCTCTCGGCGGCTTTTTTGCTTTTGCCGCTGCCCCGGGCGAGTTCGACGCCGCCATGGCGGACGATGCATTCAAACATGCGGTCATGATCCGGGCCGGTGGCGGAGACTACTTCATATAGCGGTGCTTCGGGCGAGCGGGCTTGGAGGAATTCCTGCAACTCGCCTTTCGGATTCTCCAGCATGGGAATCACATCGAGGCTCAGAAAATTCTCGCCGAACTCGCGGAGGATGAATTCGCGCGCGACCTCAAAACCGCCATCGAGAAAAATCGCGCCCAGCAAGGCTTCAAACGCATCGGCCAGCGCGGAAGAACGTTCGCGGCCGCCGTGCAATTCTTCCCCGCGACTCAGGATGAGATGATCGCCCAGCCCCGCGCGACGACCGTGCTCGGCCAGGGCGCGGCGATTGACGAGTTTGGCGCGGGCCTTGGTGAGCGGGCCTTCGTCATAAGCGGGAAATTTTTCGTACAGTTCGCGGGTGAGCGCGAGTTGCAACACGGCGTCGCCGAGAAATTCGAGCCGTTGGTTGTGCTGGAGCTGGGCGCTTTGTTCGTGCGCCACGGACGGATGCGTGAGCGCGAGGCGCAGCAAGGCCGCGTCGCGAAAGCTGTAACCGAGGCGGGCTTGGAGCGCGGCAAGGTCGGACACAGTGGGGAGATTTTTGATTTACGATTTACGATTTATGATGGCCCGGCCATCCGATCCGCCAAATCGTAGATCGTAAATCATAGATCGTAAATTCAGCTTTGCGCCGGCGCTTCGGCTGGTTCCGGCGCGGGCGCGGGCGGAGATTGAACTTCCGTGGCGGACGGCGGCGGATTCAAGCCGTGTTCGAGCAATGCCGCCACGTCGCGCTGGACTTCTTCGAGCTGATCGAGGTGCAACGCGGGATCGGTGATGGTGAAAACTTCGCCCGTCTTCGGTTGCTCGTAGATGAACGTGCGTTTGCCTTCGCGGATAATTTGCTCCTTCACCTTGAGCACGCGTTTGCGTTCGAGCATCACGGCGAGAATGTAGCCGGCGGGAATGTGGCGCGGGTCATTCAGTTCGATCAGCTTCCGCAGCAGCGTTTCGGCGGTCTCCTTTTGAATCGCATCCACGACGGGCGGCGGCGCTTCATAGACGCCCTGCCAGTGCGAAACGAAATTCTTGCGCGAAGCAGCGTCGCCAAACTGCGCCTGCCAGCACGCGGCGCAGACGTCCTGCCGCCGGAAATCCTCTTTCTCGTCGAGGAGAATCGTGTGATACGGCTGCCGGTCGGTGAAAGGCTGCTGGCACGCTTCGCAAGCGTGGGCGCGGGACTGAATGTTCCAATCGTTCATCGAGACTCTATTTGATGTGAGGGATTATTCGACGACGCGGAGCGAAGTTCAATCTTCAATTCGTCGCGCGGCGGACTTTCCAGCGGAGGCAATGGGTTCGCACGCATCGCTTCCCAAACCTGGCGCGAGTGCAAATCAGCCCGCCAGAAACTGACCCCGCCGTGATCGCCGGCAGTGGCGAAGTGGTTGGTGGACTTGAGCGCGTTGAAATAGGCCGTCACTTCCCCGGCGCTCAGCGCGCGTTCGCCCGGCGGCGTCCAGCCCTGCGCGATGGGCGCGATGGGCTTGATGGCATTGGTCCAGATGTTGGTGAGCGAACTGTAAAAACTGCGGAACTCCAGCGCGCGCCACTGCACCATGTAGGCCGGTGACACGCCAATGCTCTTCCAATAATCCTGCGGCATCACCGCGTCGCACCAATAGCCGAACTCGCGATAGGGAAACGAATCGTGCGCACCGATGATCGGGAATGGCGCGTGGGCGAGAAATTTATCCGGCCAGTTCGAGCGCACCAGCGAACAAAGCTGCCACGCCAGCGCCGGGCCGTTCGTGCCGATCCACGGGCTGGAGCTTTCCCACTCGGCCTCGGCGTCAAAAACAAATCCATCCGCGCCACAGCGGAAAACATAATCAGCCATCGCCGCTTCGCCGACAACGTTGGAGCCAAACGAGCGGACGTAGCCGAAAATTTTCAGGCCGTAGTTGTGGGTAAGTTCGACGAGGTTGGACGTGAATTGTGGACGCGGGTAAGTCCCGTTGAACAATTGATCGCTGCGCGCGGCTTTGACGACGAGGAAGTTGATGCCTTGGTTCGTGTAGTAACGCAGCAAGCTGGTTTCGTTCGTCACACTGGCGACGTTTCCGCCAAGCCGATTCGTCGCGTCGCCGAGTCCGTAAATCCAATCGCCTTTGCCGAGATGGCGCGGGTCAACGCCGCCGTCGCGAACCTGCGCCGTGGCTTTGCCCGGGTGCAACGCCGCAGCCGCCAGCACGACGAGGAATAGAATGGGCCGCGCGCGGTTCATCAATTGTCGCGCAAGGTAATCGGTCGGCGACGCGAGTCCAAGTCCCGGCGCGCGCCCGTCCCGGGCGCAGCGGGTCGGAATGTGCGCTGACTACGAATTACCGGGCGTTCTCTCCGTTGCCAATCCGC
>SCTL01000446.1 GCA_004297495.1 Verrucomicrobiota bacterium | reverse complement strand
AAGCTGTTCAGCAAAGAGGGCCAGTTCATCGTGACTCATCAGTGTCGGCTTCGCCCCGGCGGGACTCCGCGTGCCTTTGTAAAAACGGAGATTGCGAAGCGGTAATTGTCGGACGTGGAATTTTGCCGACGGTAAAACTCCCCGGCCTTCCTTTTTGTTGTCCGCGTTATGACCGCTTCCGCGACTCGCTGAAAGAAACTTGCAGTTTTGAAAGTATCTCCGAAAAAAATCCTGTTGTGCCGCTTTCCCAAAGGAAGTGCCAAGGGCTTTGATCCACGTCAGCCGATCCATTTTGTCCCTGAAACAAATCATGCCATCCTCGTCGGCAAAATCTTCACCCCGATATTTCGCCAGCAACATGAGGATGCACATGGCGCGAAAGTATTTTCCCCTCGGCGGTTCCAGCACAAGCCTTCGGCTGGCCGCGCTTGCATCATTCAGGCGAAAGGAAGCATCAATAAGAATTTTACTTCCGCCGTCGGCGGCGAACGTCAAATCAAGACTCGGAAAGCCCGCGTTTTTCATGGTTAAGCGCACTTTGTAACGAAGTGCGTAACGAATCATGTAATGCGTAGAAGTATTTTACAAGCACTGACGCGTTCAATGAAGCGCCAACGGCTGTTCGAAATCATGGGATGATTCGGGCAGACATGAATGCCAATGCAACGAAACCAGAATTTCACCCGCAGACCGTCTTGCGCGATTGGGGCGACGGCGACGCCTTCCGGCTAGCCGATGCTTGATTAACCCATTTATGCAAAACCCATTCAGCCTGCTAAAGAAAGTTGCCCGGCGATTGGACAAAATCCGCGCTGACGCTGCCTCAGGCAAAATTACACCACGGCAATCAAGAAAGGCCGTTGAAACTCTCGCCAAATTCAACCCCCAAACCGTCATCCGGTCTTGGGGCAACGGGGACGGGTTTTATCTGGTGGATGCCCTGACCGGCGTGTGCATCTTCGGGGCCACCGGCAGCGGCAAAACTTCCGGCCCGGCCAAGCACCTGGCCTACGGCTACCTAGCCGCCGGTTTCGGCGGGCTGGTGCTTTGCGCCAAGAAAGACGAACGCCACCAGTGGCAGCAATGGGCAGCCGAGACGGGACGAACAGATGACCTTGTCATCGTCAACGCCGCCGCTGACTGGCGTTTTAATTTTCTCGATTGGGAAGCCAGCCGCCCGGAGGAAGGCGGCGGCTTGGGCATCAATATCGTCAATCTGCTCGACGAAATTGCCATTGCGATTTCTGGCAACTCCGAGGGCGGCGGGGGCAACAGTAAATTTTGGGAGGATGCCTTGCATCACTTGAACACCAATCTTGTGGACTTGGTGTTGCTCGCGGGAGCGAAGGTGTCCCTGCCGTTGCTCCGCTCGATCCTCACGACCGCCGCCATGACGCCGGAGCAGGTGCTAGACCCCACATGGCAGGAACACAGCTTTTGCGCCAAGTCGCTCGACGCGGCGGAGAAAGCCTGTCTTGAAGGCGACCCAAAAAAGCGCGCCGACTATGAGCAATGCCGCGACTACTGGCTGATGGAGTTCCCCAATCTGAACGAGAAAACCCGAAGCATCATCACGCTGACGTTTTCCATGCTCGCGCATCCGCTCATCACCCGGCCTTTGCGTCAGGTGTTCACCGCCGACACCAACATCCAGCCGGAGGATGCCTTTGCCGGTAAAATCATAATCGTGGATTTGCCCGTCCAAGAATTTCGGCTCGTTGGCCGGATTGCCAATCTCGCTTGGAAATATTGCTTCCAGATCGCTGTCCTGCGACGGGTGCAACCCGCCGACCGCCGCAGTTTCTTGCGCCCGGTTTTCCTTTGGGCGGACGAGGCGCAAAACTTCGTTTCGCGTTTCGATTCCGAATATCAAGCCGTCGCCCGTTCCGCTGCCGGTTGCACCGTCTATCTCACGCAGAACCGGGAGAGTTTCCGCCGCGTGTTAAAAAACAATGACGCGGTGGATTCGTTGCTGGGCAACTTGCAAGCAAAGTTCTTTTGCCAGAACAGCGGTGAAACAAACGAATGGGCGTCCAAACTTTTGGGCGAACGCTGGTTGAACATCACCAGCACCAATGTCGGCCAATCGCACAATGACATCGTGCAGCCGCAACAGAACGCGGGCAACCATTCCAGCGGCATTTCCCGCAGCGCACAACGTCGTTTTTTTGTCGAACCCGCCCGCTTCACCACGTTGAAGCGCGGCGGCGCTCAAAATAATTTTCAGGTGGAGGCCATCGTCTATAACGGCGGCAATTTGTTCGGCACTGGCCGGGATTCTCTACCGTTCCGGCTCATCACGTTTAACCAAAAATAATCATGCCACCTCAACCCGATCAAAGCCCCTCGTTCATGCAGCAATATATCATCGTGAAATGGCTCATCCAATTCCCCGCACGTTCGGTCATGGTATTACTACGGCGTGACATCGGCGTGCGTTTGCTAAATCCGCTGGTTCTCGCAGCCGTTTTTGGCTTTGTGGCAGTGCTGGCAATCCTTGCCACACCGGGCAACGAAGCCGCAAGGCCGGGGGACTTGCTCATCTTCGCGGGGCTGGGATTCTTGAGCGGTATCGTGCAGCGCGTCCGCCGCCTATGGGGCATGAGCCGGAATGTCCGGCAGCATACTTACTACATCGGCAGTTCTCCCTTTGCCAAATGGCTACCTGAATTTCTCCGCCGCAACCGCCGCGACGGTCGGTTCATTGATCCCCTGTTTTGCATGACGGTCGGTTTCATTCTACTGCCCTATTCCAAAGCGTTGGCAATGTGGCTGGTTTTTTCCGGGTTCTGTCTGCGACTTTTTGAATTCACGGTTCACGAACGGGAGCAGGAGAACGAGCTTGACCTGAAAGACAGCCTCGTCGAAGCCGAGCAAAATTCCCGAACAGTCGAGCAGAGCGAGCATGTCCCCGACGAAATGCCCGAACAATCCGACGCCGGCATCCCGACCGGCATCGGTTCGGACATTTCCGAACAAGTCAAAAAGCAAAGAACAAGAAAAGCCAAACGCCCATGAAAATCCAAACCATTGATAACAAATCCCGCGCCCGGCGCTGGGTCAATGGCTACGCCATCGCCGGAACCGGCGTCGTCATCGCCGCCGTGCTTCCCGGCTCTACATCCGCCGCGCTCGTGGCAATGGAAGGACACATGTGCTACCAGATCGGAAAAATCTACCGGGGCGACGACTACACCATGCAGGAAGCCATCGCCGCCGCCCGTGTCGTCGGCATGGTGGCAGTCGCCGCCCCCTTGCTGGCAATGGAAGCCATGAACGCCATCCCGTTCGCGGGCTGGGCGGTCAAAGGCGGCGTCGCCGGAGGCGTCATCAAAACGCTCGGCGAGGCCATCATCAAATACTACGAGAAATTGGACCGCCAAGAAGGCGGAGAAATTTTGGAAGCCGAAATCGTCGCCTCCAAACCGCCGACGGTTCAAATTCCAATGCAAATCCAAGCCCCGGTTGAAACCCGCCTGCGCCAGACTGACGAACTTTTTCAAAAAGGATTTTTGACACAAGCCGAACGCGACGAGAAGCGGCGGCAAATTCTTGGGGAACTTTGACCGCACTAAACATCAACAACAAAAACTGAAATACCATGAACATATACCTCATCAAAAACGGACAAAACTCCGGCCCCTACTCGGAATCGGAAGTCAGGAGCCGAGTCAAATCAGGCAGCATCACCCTGGACGACCTTGCTTGGTTTGAGGGCTGCACCGAGCCGCTTCCGCTCGCACAAGTTCTCGCTAAGACGCGACCCGTAACACTCGATCCGACACCCGCCACCGCCTCGCAAATTTACTCTGCCGAGGAATTGACGCAGATCGCTGACCTCTACAGGAAATACCTGGTTCTTGGCGCAGCTTGGCTGGCGTTTTGTATCATTCCAATGCCAGAGTCGTTGCAATCCGTCCAACGCGTCATTGCGTTGGTTGCCGTTGGTTGTTGGCTTCGCTTCAATTGGAAACTTTCACGCTTGCTCCAAAAGAATCCTTGGGCGTGGACGCTGCTCGCACTTATCCCCATTGTAAATTATATCGCTTGGGGACGCATCCTTTGGCTGGCCGCGCAAACCCTGCGGGCCAACGGAATCTCTTGCGGCTTCACGAGCGCACAGCTCCCCAGCTTAAGAAATTCGCAACCGAGAAAGCGGCGGCAACAGCCGAATTCACCTCTACAACGCACGGGCGCACGCCGCCGCCAACGGACTCAACATCCAGCTTGAAATAATTCCGTTAAACGGTCGCATCGCGTTAGCGTCGCAACCGAAAAATAATAACCAGCTTCGTCATTCAATCGGCTGGCGGACAAAAATCCGCCAGTCTTTTTTTGATAGCCCGTAGGTTTTTGAGGGAAATTTTTCTGTCTAGTTCTCGTAGTGGTGTGCATCATTCTTAATTTGAAATCGGAACAGTTTTTTGTGGCTACAATTTTCAATATAATTCGCACTCGGCCAAGCCATGCCAGACGAAGAATTGCTTGATTATGACTCGCGAAGAAGCACAGCAACACATTGAGCAAATACGCAGCGAGAAGCGTAAAGGGGATTCGTCCGACCTGCGGGCGGCTCTAAAACTCTTGGCTGAGGAACTTAACAGCAAAGAGACACATTTCATTTTGGAGCTTCTTCAAAATGCAGAGGACAACGAATACGCCGATAAACAGCCAGAGTTGGGAATCAGCATCGTCGCAGACAACCCAACGAACACTCCATCGGCTGACGGTTGCCTCATCGTGCTAAATAATGAAGTTGGATTCAAATTGGAAAACGTTCGCAGCCTCTGTTCCGTTGGACAAAGCACAAAAAAAGAGCGGACCCAAGGTTACATCGGTGAAAAAGGCATCGGTTTCAAATCCGTCTTTCGTGTTACAGATAGCCCACATATTTTCTCCAATGCACTCCAATTTCGGTTTCAAATACCAACCGAAACTGAAGGCTTCGGTTACATCCTGCCGCATTGGGTCGAAACCGTGCCCCAAGCAGTAAAGGAAG
>SCTL01000445.1 GCA_004297495.1 Verrucomicrobiota bacterium | reverse complement strand
ATTCGGCGAAAGCTGAATCCCGTCTTTTATTTTTCAACGCGACGACGGGCGAAACCGTTTGTCTCCTTTCGTGAGACGAGCATCCTCGCGAGCCGGCTCGGCAGCAGCGTCGGCCCACCGCTGCGCCAGACTTGAGCACGGCCAACGCCTGTGATACTCCTGCGCCATGCGAACCAGAAAACGTCACTCCGAACTGCTGCAAGGCGCCCGCGTTTATCTCTCCGGTCCGATGGATTTCGTCGCCTCGCGCGCGGCGGAAAAACATTCCGGCTGGCGCAATCGCGTCGGCCAATTCCTGCAAGAGTTTGGCGTGACGGTCTTCGATCCGTGGTTCAAGCCCGACGTGCGCGGCTTGCACGAGTATGGCCGCGAAGACATCAAGAGCGGCGACCGCATCAAGCAACGCTGGACCTACGCGAGCGGCACCAAGGCCGCCAAGGAACGCACCTGGTGCTCGAAACAATTCTGGGAAACGCTGCACATTGACCTCCGCATGGTGGACACGAGCGACTTCATGATCTCCTATTGCCCCACCAACATTTACAGCGTCGGCACGCCGCACGAAATCATCATGGCCACGCAGCAACACAAGCCCGTGCTCTTCGTCAGCCCGCCCATCGTTTTTCCGACGCTGCACAAAATGCGCGACCATCTGGCGGCTGATCCCAAAGGTGCGGAACTGTTAAAGCAGCTTGAATCCGAGATCCCGATCAAAGAAAACCCGCGCGCCATTCCGAGCCTGTGGTACATCCCGCTGGTCGGCGGCGAGAACTTTTTCGATGGCTTCGGCTTCGCGCGTTACCGCAAGAAGTTTGGTTGGAAACACGAAATCCCGATTGACCGGCACGAGCGGCGTTTTCCGCCGAAGCGACCGCTGCTGCCGTTCATCGAAAAGCTCAACCGCCAGTTGCCGAAGAAGTGGGACAGCAAACTCAGCAAGTTCGTGCCTGACGACGACTGGTTGCTCTGGGATTTTGAAATGAAAAAAATCCGCGGCAAACACGTCGTCACCGTCCGACGCTAAGTCACGGCTGGCGGATGCGGTAATAATTTTCCGGGCCGGGCGCGGCGGTGTTGGTGTAGAAGAACTGGCCGCTGCCGTTGAAACTGCCCGCGCCATTGGTGCTCCATTGAACGACGGATGAACTTACGTCTGGCGAAGTCAGCACGGTAAATGGCCCACCGTTGGTGCCGCCGCTGCCGTTCAAGACGATGCTTCCGCCCTGCAATAGCGTGGTTGAGATTTTCAGCACGGCATTCCCGCCAGTGTACGGCGCGACATCAGCGTACGTCTCACCCACGCGAAATTCATCCACGTGGATTTCCGCGTAGTTGCCGGAGGAATATCCCGCGAAGATGCGCACGGCGTTGAAGGAGAATTCAGCCTTGTCTATGAAGTTCGTGGAAGCCTGGCCGGCCGCCGGCGCGCTGCTCAAGACCGGATTCACAAACAAATAGACGTCATCGTTGGCGCCGGCTTTGTGGTCAATGCGCAGTACCAGGAACGCGGTCTGGGTGATGGGATTCGTGGTGAACGCGCTGGTGGAGGCGCTGCCGCCGTAGAGCATGGACCAAGTGGCCGGAGGCGGGACGTTGGTCGTGCCTTTGCCGAGGGAAATCCTTTCCGTGTTGTTGGTTTGAAGCTGGAAGCCCGCCGCGCGCGTGGGATCGTTGCCGCCGTATTGCGCCAGAAGACTAACCCACGTTGTGCCGGACGCGTCGTTCCGCACGAATGAGTTGGTCCGTCGAATCGAGAAATTGGCCGCCGGAATCAGAGCGCTGCACAAGGCGCTGTTTCCCGCAGTCGTCAGGACGTTACCCTGACTGTCCGTGTAGGCGAGACTGCCCAACACGTTGGAATCGCCGGTGCCATTGCCCCACGGTCCCGCCCAGCCGGTGCCGCCGTTCTGGCCGGACAAATCTGAATCCGCCGCGTAGTCGAATCCTTCGTAGGCGAGCAGCGCCGCGTGCGCTTCCGGGCGAGCGAAGCTCAGCAAAATAACCACAAGCAACGCGCCTGGAACTTGAAAGAGGGTTTTGAATCGGTCCGCCATGCGGGAACTGGAAATCATCTTCATAGTTTGATCGGCAAAGTTTTTGGGTCGGCGTAATAGACTGGATTAGCACCCGTGAGTCAAACCGTCGAGGCTGCGCGCTTGGGCATGGACCTGTTGAAATTGTGCACTGAGCCATCTCCTTTCGGGATTCGCTCGCCCACTCCTCACAAATTCACAATCGCCGGATCGCCGTAGAGCGTGAACAAGCCGGTGCGTGTCACGCGCACGTCCATGAGCTGGCCGCGATGACGCTCGCCGCCGTCGAAGAGCACCAACTTGTTGCACGGCGTTCGGCCCATCATTCGGGCTTCGTTTTTTTTGCTCGGGCCTTCCACCAGAATCCGCACCTGCCGACCGACGAAAGTTTCGTATTTGCGTTTGCCAATTTCGTTCACCAGTTCGAGCAGCCGGGCGTGGCGTTCCTCGATGAGTTCCTCGGGCAATTGATCCGGCATGGCGGCGGCAGGCGTATCCTTGCGTTGCGAGTATTTGAACAGATAAGCGTTGTCGAACTCGACTTCGCGACAAAGCGAAAGCGTTTGCTCAAAGTCTGCTTCCGTCTCGCCCGGAAAACCAACGATGATGTCGCTGGTGAGGCCGATGCCGGGCCGCGCCGCGCGAAGCTTGCGGATGATCTCCAGGAAGCGCGCGCGCGTGTAGCCGCGGTGCATGAGCTTGAGCACGCGGTCGCTGCCACTTTGCACCGGCAGATGCGCGCTCTCGACGAGCTTGGGCAATCGCGCGTAGGCCGCGACGAGGTCGTCGCCGTAACCCTTCGGGTGCGGCGAGGTGAAGCGGATGCGTTCCAATCCCTCGATTTCGTGAACGGCTTCGATGAGTTGGACGAAGGGAGTGTTGACAGGACGCCCCTCACCCTGCCCTCTCCCCATCGGATGGGGAGAGGGTGGCGAAGCCGGGTGAGGGGTATTCCGCCGTCCGTAACTCGTCACGATCTGCCCGAGCAACGTGATTTCCTTCACGCCCTGCGCCACGAGCTGACGGCACTCCGCCACAATGTCGGGAATGGTCCGGCTGCGTTCCTCGCCGCGCGTGTAGGGCACGATGCAAAAGGTGCAGTATTGATTGCAGCCTTGCATGATGCTGACGAACGCGGTCACGGATTTTTCTTTCGCGGCGCCGTTGAGCAAATGCTCTTTGATCGTGCCTTCGCTGCCCTGCTCTTCCGACGTGTCCACGATTCTTTCGCGACGGCGCGCGAGCAGGTCGTCGAGATATTCCGCCGCGCGATGAAACTTCTGCGTCCCGAGCACGAGGTCAACATCGGGCAGGCGATCAATCAATTCCTTCCCGCGACTCTGCGCCATGCAACCCATGAATCCGTAAATCTGTCCGGGCCGCTCTTTCTTTCCCAAACCAATAACCGCAGTCATTTTGTTGAGCGCGGTTTGCTCCGCATTATCGCGCACGCTGCACGTGTTGAGCAGGACGACATCCGCGACGTGTTCGGACGCGGCCAGCGTGTAGCCTTTGGCGACGAGTTGCGCGGCGACGGCTTCGCTGTCGCGCTCGTTCATCTGGCAGCCGTAAGTTTTGATATAGACGCTCGGCATGGATCGAGAGTGACGGGAAGGATAGTCTGAAAGCATTGATTGGAAAGGCGGAAAGCATGAAAGGCCGGCGGAATTGATTCCTGCAAAATCCGCTTGCGTCGGGGTTCAGTTCTGTTACCTCTGGCCGCGTCGTTCCCAAGCAACAAATCAACCAACAGAGGATCCATGAAGAAAACCATACTCAAATCAGCACTGCTCGGATTAACCGCGGCGGCCATCGCGCTCGCGCCGCTGGCTGGACGCGCCCAGGAAACCAAGAAGGACGCTCCGGCGGAAAAGAAAGAAGCTCCGGCTGGCGCGAAAAGCAATCGCGCCATCCCATTCAAGGGCAAGATTGACGCCGTGGACAAAGTCGCCAAGACGATCAAGGTCGGCGAACGCGTGTTCCAAATCACCTCCGACACCATCATCAAGAAAGCCGGCAAACCCGCGACGTTGGACGACGCAGTCGTCGGCGAAGAAATCGGCGGCGCCTACCGCGCGGGCGAAAAGAATTCGATGAACGCCGTCAGCGTGCGTCTCGGAGCGAAAGAATCTGCCGGCGAAAAGGGCGAGAAAGCGCCTGCGGAAAAGAAGGTCATGAAGGAATAATTCCGCCGCAATCCCAAGCTCTTAGTTTCAGGGCAGGCCATCGCCTGCCCCTTTTCTTTTCAACTCAGCGCCGCCACCAACTGGTCTTGCCCTTGGCTTTCTTCGGCTGTTCCGGTTGCGTTAACTGTTGGACGAGCAGATGACTGCGCGCCGCCGTCAGAGCCAGGGAAAATTCGTCATAGCTGAGATAACGATCCGCCGGGTCCTTGGCCATCACCTTCACGATGGCGTCGCTGGTGATTTGGGTGATTTCGGGCACGACCAGATTTGGCGGCGTCAGCGGCGTTTGCACGTGCGCGGTCACGAGTTCCTCGACGGTCGGCGCTTCAAACGGCACATGCCCGGTCAGCGCATGATAAAGCGTCGCGCCCAGGCTGTACATATCCGACAAAAACGTTTCCTTCTCGCGTTTGATTTTTTCCGGCGCGACATAGTAAGGCGTTCCCTCGGTCACGTTCGCCTGCTCCACGTCCGCATCCACGGCGCGGGCGAGACCGAAATCCACCAGCTTGGGTTCGTTGTCGTGATTGAACAGGATGTTCCCCGGCTTGATGTCGCGATGCAGCAGATTGTGTTTGAGCGCCAAGTCCAGCGCCGAGGCGATCTTGATACCAATGTCCAGCACGTCGAGTTCGGCCACTTGATGCTGCTTCTCGATGCGCGTGTCCAAACTGCCGCGATCCGCGAGTTCCATCACGAGATAAGCCTGCCCGTCGTATTCGTCGAAGGTGTAAATGTGAATGATGTTCGTGTGGTTGAGCTGTGCGCAGGCGCGGGCTTCGCGGTAAAAATTCTCCGCACCACTCGGCTCGGCCATCACTTCCTTCTTCATCAGCTTCACCGCCACCATGCGCTCCAGCACCGTGTCGAACGAGCGATAAACCGTGCCCATCCCGCCGGACGCGATCACGCTGCGCAGTTCGAATTGCCGCAGCATCATCGGCATCATGATCGGATGGCCGCACTTGTTGCACGGCCCCGAG
>SCTL01000444.1 GCA_004297495.1 Verrucomicrobiota bacterium | reverse complement strand
TCTATGACGTGCTCATCCACAAGCGCGATCATCCCACGGCGGAGGAGGTTTTCATCCGCGCCAAGCGCGCCATGCCGGAGATTTCCCACGCCACGGTTTACAATTGCCTCGACGCGCTGGTCCAATGCGGCCTCGTGCGGCAGGTGCAACTCGAACGCGGCGCGACGCGCTTTTGCCCGAACATGGAAGAGCACTGTCACTACTACTGCGACGAGTGCGGCGCGGTCTTTGACGTGGCGCTGACGGCGGATTCGTCTTTCATGCCGCGCCCGAAAGGTTTTAAGATTGATCACTACGACATCGCCGTCCACGGCGTCTGCGCGGAGTGCGCGAAGAAGAAATAATTTCTCATGAGCACCGCCACCGAAACCATCGAGAGCCTGGTAAAACAAGAATACAAATACGGGTTCGTCACTGACGTCGAATCCGAGTCCGCGCCGCCCGGGCTGAACGAGGACATCATCCGCCTGATCTCGACGAAGAAAAACGAGCCGCAATGGTTGCTCGACTGGCGGCTCAAGGCGTATCGCCACTGGCTGACGATGCCTGAGCCGACCTGGCAGTTCGTAAAATATCCGAAGATTGATTTTCAGGACATCACTTACTATTCCTCGCCCAAGTCGCAGAAGGACGGGCCGAAAAGTCTCGATGAAGTTGATCCGAAGCTACTGGAGACTTACGAGAAGCTCGGCATCCCGTTGCGCGAACGCGGGCGGCTCGCGGGCGTGGCGGTGGACGCGGTGTTTGATAGCGTGAGCGTCGGCACGACGTATCGCGCCCAACTGATGGAGAAGGGAATCATCTTCTGCTCGTTCAGCGAAGCGGTGCAGGATCATCCCGATCTCGTAAAAAAATATCTCGGCTCGGTTGTGCCTTACACGGACAATTATTACGCCACGCTCAACAGCGCCGTGTTCAGCGACGGCTCGTTCTGTTACATCCCTAAGGGCGTGCGCTGCCCGATGGAGCTTTCGACTTATTTCCGCATCAACGCCGCCAAGTCCGGCCAGTTCGAACGCACGCTCATCGTGGCCGATGAAGGCGCGAGCGTGAGTTATCTCGAAGGCTGCACCGCGCCGATGCGGGATGAAAATCAGTTGCACGCCGCCGTGGTGGAACTCGTCACGCTGGACAATGCTTCGATCAAATACAGCACGGTGCAGAACTGGTATCCTGGCGACGAGAACGGCAAGGGCGGCATTTACAATTTCGTGACGAAGCGCGGATTGTGCAAAGGCAGGAACTCGAAGATCACCTGGACGCAGGTCGAAACAGGCTCGGCGATCACGTGGAAGTATCCGAGTTGTGTTTTGCTCGGCGACAATTCCAAGGGCGAGTTTTACTCGGTTGCCGTCGTGAACAATTATCAGCAGGCCGACACGGGCACGAAGATGGTGCACATCGGCAAGAACACGAGCAGCACCATCATCTCGAAAGGCATTTCCGCCGGGCACGGGCAGAACAGCTATCGCGGCCTGGTGAAAATCCAGAAGAGCGCCACCAGCGCGCGCAATTTTTCGCAGTGCGACTCGATGCTCATCGGCGCGAAGTGCGGCGCGCACACGTTTCCCTACATCGAAGTGAAGAACACGTCGTCGAGCGTGGAGCATGAAGCCTCGACCTCGAAGATCGGTGAGGACCAGATTTTTTACTGCAACGCCCGCGGCATCGCTACGCAGGACGCGGTGAACATGATCGTGAACGGCTTCTGCAAGGAAGTGTTCAAGGAACTGCCGATGGAGTTCGCCGTCGAAGCGCAGAAACTTCTCGGCGTGAGCCTGGAAGGCAGTGTGGGATGAAGATTCCCCGCGAATGACGCGAATGAACGCAAATTTCTGAGAACCGATTTTGATTCGCGATTATTCGCGTTGATTCGCGGGCAAACATATTTCAAATGAGCAACCAACCTATTCTCGAAATCAAAAACCTCAGCGCGGGCGTTGAGGGCAAACAAATTCTCAAAGGCGTCAGCCTCTCGATCAACGCGGGCGAAGTCCACGCGGTCATGGGCCCAAACGGCAGCGGCAAGAGCACGCTGGCGGCGGTGCTCGCGGGCCGTGACGGTTACGACGTCACCGGCGGCGAGGTGATTTACCAGGGCAAGGATTTGCTCGACCTCGACCCCGAGGAGCGCGCGCGCGAAGGCGTATTTCTCGCGTTCCAGTATCCGGTTGAGATTCCCGGTGTGAACAGCACTTACTTTCTCAAGGCGGCGCTCAATGAAATCCGCAAGCACCACGGTCAGTCCGAACTCGACGCGATGGAATTCCTCACGCTCGTGCGCGAGAAGATGAAGTTGTTGCACTTGAGCGACGATTTGCTGAAGCGTTCAGTGAACGAAGGTTTCTCCGGCGGCGAGAAAAAGCGCGCCGAGATTTTCCAGATGGCCGTGCTCGAACCCAAGCTCGCCATTCTGGACGAGACGGATTCCGGCCTGGACATTGACGCGCTCAAGGTGGTTTCACACGGCGTGAACATGCTCAAGCGCGCCGACAACGCCCAACTCGTCATCACGCACTATCAGCGCCTGCTGAACTACATCGTGCCCGACTTCGTCCACGTGCTGGTGGACGGTCACGTCGTGAAATCCGGCGGCAAAGACCTCGCGCTCGAACTCGAAGCGAAAGGTTACGACTGGATTCTCAAAGGTCAGCCCGTGGCGGCGTGAAGTAATGTTGCGTTCGCCGGCCGCTATCCCAAAGATTGCGTCATGCGAACACTTCATCAGTCCGCTGAACTTCTTCGTCCAGCACGCTTTGCTTTTCTCGCGTCAGTTCTTTTCTTGATGCTGACGCATGTCGCCGCGACAGCGGAGAACGCGCCATCCGCCGCCGGGCGGGCGGAGGCGTTGCTGGCGCGGATGACGCTCGACGAGAAAATCGGCCAAACCGTTTTGCTGACTGGCTACGGCGCGACGACCGGACCAGCGAAAGATCAAACAGCGCTGGAGGAATACATTCGCAAAGGAGAATGTGGCAATGTCTTCAACGTCCTTGGCGTCGCGCAGATTCGGCGATTGCAAAAAATTGCCGTCGAAGAAACGCGGCTGCACATCCCGCTGCTCTTCGGCTACGACACAATCCACGGCTACAAAACCATTTTTCCAATTTCACTCGGCGAATCCGCGTCGTGGAACCTTGACCTGATTGAACAGTCGGCGCGGGTTGCCGCCACAGAGTGTTCGGCGGCGGGCCTGAACTGGACGTTCGCGCCGATGGCGGACATCGCGCGCGATCCACGCTGGGGGCGCATCTCGGAAGGCGCGGGCGAAGACCCGTGGTTTGGCTCCGTCGTCGCGCGTGCGCGCGTGCGAGGATTTCAAGGTGCGGACCTCGCCGCGCCCGACACTGTGCTCGCGTGCGTAAAACATTACGTCGCTTACGGCGCGGCGCTGGCTGGACGTGATTACAACACGGTGGATATGTCCGAGCGAATGCTGCGCGAAGTTTATCTGCCGCCGTATCGCGCGGCGATCGAGGCGGGCGCGTTGAGCGTGATGACTTCATTCAACGAACTCAACGGCACGCCGGCGACAGCGAATCAACTTTTGCTGAAACAAATCCTGCGTGACGAGTGGGGCTTCAAGGGATTCGTCGTCACGGACTACACTTCGATCAACGAAATGGTGGCGCACGGCTCCGCCGTGGACGAAGCGGAGGCCGGCCGGCAGGCGCTCGCGGCGGGTGTGGACATGGACATGCAAGGCCACGTGTATCGCAAGCATCTCAAAACTTTGCTGGCTCAGGGCAAGATTACCGAAGCGCAGATTGACGCGGCGGCGAAACGGGTTCTGGAAATCAAATTCCGGCTGGGACTGATGGACGATCCGTTTCGCTATTGCGACGAGCAACGCGAGGCGAAGCAGTTGTTGTCACCGGAGCATCGTGAGGCGGCGTATCGCCTCGCGTGCGAAAGTTGCGTGTTGTTGAAGAACGAGGCGCAGGCGTTGCCGTTAAAATCCGGCGCACGCATCGCCGTGCTCGGGCCGCTGGCGGATGCGCGCCGGGATTTGCTCGGCTCATGGAAGGCGGAAGGCGAATCAGACAAAATTGAAACCATTCTCGCGGCGATTCGTCGCAACAACGGCGCGGGCAAAGTGACTTATTCGACGGGTTGCGAGGTGATGTCCACCAATCGGGCCGGCTTTCGCGCGGCGCTGAAGGCGGCGCGCGGCGCGGACGCGGTCGTGATGGTGCTCGGTGAGAGTTGGGACATGAGCGGCGAGGCGAAGAGTCGCACGAGCATCAACCTGCCCGGCGTGCAAACGGAGTTGCTGCGTGAAGTGAGGAGACTTGGCAAGCCGGTGATCGTTGTGTTGATGAACGGTCGTCCGCTCGCGTTGGAGGAAGAGGCGACGCTGGCGGACGCGATGCTCGAGGCGTGGTTTCCCGGGACTGAAGGCGGACGGGCTGTGGCCGACGTTCTTTTCGGAAAACAAAATCCATCCGGCAAACTTCCCGTCACGTTCCCGCGCAATCTCGGGCAGGTGCCGATCTATTACAGCGCAAAGAACACCGGTCGCCCGCT
>SCTL01000042.1 GCA_004297495.1 Verrucomicrobiota bacterium | reverse complement strand
CATCAACAGCGGGGCCTTCCTAGATGTCTCGGGGATTGGTGGCACGCTGAATCTCGGCAATCTGGTTGCTCAGACCCTCTCAGGATCGGGCACTGTGCGTGGCAGCGTCAACGCATCGGGTACCGCCGTCGCCACTATCGCGCCCGGCTTCTCCGTGGGCACTCTTTCGGTGACTGGCTCAGTGGCGTTGGCGGCGAACACCATCGTCAGCATGGAACTTAACCGCACCAATTGTGACAAGATCGTAGCTGGGCTCGGCATCACCGCCGCTGCCGGCGCGACCGTAAATGTGACAAACATTGGAACGACGCTTCACTCTGGCGACAAGTTCCAGTTGTTCAACGTGGCCGTCACGGGTGGCCCGGTGACCGCGAATCTGCCGGCAACCGATGTGACCGGCCAGATCACCTATACCTGGCAGAACGATCTCGCTGCCGATGGCTCGATCACGGTGTTGAGCGGCCTGAATACCAATGCGCCCGTCCTGACCAACATCGTCAGTGGCGGCACGCTGCAACTCTCTTGGCCGGTGGATCACACTGGCTGGACGTTGCAGGCGCAGACTAACGGAATCAACGTCGGTATCACTCCAAGCTGGGTGACTGTGGCGGGCTCAACAACTACCAATCAGGTATTTGTTCCAATCGTTCCGACGAATCCGACGGTGTTCTACCGGTTGCAATTGCCGTTACCGTAAAACACACAGCCGCGCATTTCTTGCGCAAGAATTTGCGCGGAACAACGAATGCAGGCTTTAGCTTGTCAGGGGCGCCGTTCGCGCGGCGCCCCTGAACTCGCTGAAAAGGGTCAAAGAAGATTCGGCGGCCTGCTTTCGAGGCCGGAAGAATGTTTGAGTTTGAATAGATATGAATTCAAAGACCGCTAAAAGGTTTATCAATTGCCTGCTCTTGGGAGCGTTCGTGATTTCCACTGTCGCCTTGACCGGTTGCGGGAAATCCAGTGATGGCGCGGAAAACCTGGGACTGGCCAAAGCTGATGATCAGCCTGAGTTGGCGGCCATGCTCAAGGCCTTCGACAAAGCGGATGTGCAGTTGAAAGCCGGACTGGAAGAAACCGCGCGCATGGTTCGGAGCGGGATGACTGCGGACGCACTGGGTAGTTTGAAGTTGTTGGTTGCGAACCCCAAACTCACCGCCGAACAAAAGCAGGCCGTTGAACGCCTTATCAACCGACTGAAGACAAACTGACCACGCCTTAAAACAATCACAACGAACACCTGATCATATCATGCCGAAAAAACGCTGCCACAACCGGGATTTCAACGGGGCCTTCACGCTCATCGAACTGCTGGTGGTCATTGCCATCATCGCCATTCTTGCCGCGATGCTGCTCCCTGCGCTCGCGCTCGCCAAGGAACGCGCCAAACGAATCCAATGTGTTTCGCAAATGAAGCAACTTTTTATTGGGTGCAACCTTTATGCCACCGACAGCAATGATGAATTCCCGATCTGGGGCGGCAATCCGAGCGACCCCGCCCACCCCAAAAATGTCATCAATGGAAATTGGTACACTCGTTACATTTTCTCGGGTCCTGTAAACCAGAAAGTCCCGCAGGATATTGGCCTCTATGGTGCGAGCGCTTCGGCGGGAGGTCAGTTTAACAATTTCGGCTACCTCTTCGCGCAAAAATTGATCGGCGACGGCAAAGTCCTTTTTGATCCCAGCTTTCGTGACAACTCGGCCTTGTCCGCCAATCAGTATAGCAACCCCTCTTTCTTGAGCACGGACGGCAGTGGTAACGCGCGCTCCTCCTACATGTTTAATCCTTGGGTCTTGAACCCCGGCGTGAATAACCTTCGAATAATTCAAAAGGTCAGTCAGGCGGGAGTTCGGAAAATTTTCATCATGGATTACCTATCCGCCGGAAATCCGCCAAACTTGAACGCACACTATCGCTTCCAGGGGTATAACCTGACTTTCGCAGACGGCAGCATTTCGTTCGCTAAAAGCATTCAAGCGGTCAATCTTGTCGCCTCTGGTCAGCCAATCGGTGATAACGTAAGTCCGCCGCTCACAAACATCCTTACCCTCCTCCAAGACGCCGTTCGATGACGCTTCGAGGAGGTTGCCTCGCGGCCAAGCGGCGCGATTTTTGCAGCTTGCTGGTCGCGAAATGTTGTGCTTAGAAGCTCAGATCTTTGCTCTAGGCTTCTTTACGAAGTTTTAAGATTCGCGGGGTGAATTTGAAGATTTCGAACGAGAATGCGAATTCTTCTTTAAGTTTCAAACACGCAGGCCACGCTGTGTCAAGGTTGCGGACAAGGCAAACTCACTAGCCGATCGACTTGGGTGAGTTTTCCTGCCGTGATTAAAACAAAGGAGGGGCAATCCAATATGCGAAGCCGATTAAACCGGATCAAGAATTGGGAACAACTGGCGGAAGAGGTTGGATATTCCACGCAGAAATTGGCCAAGCTTTGCGGTGTTTCGGCGCGCACCTTGGAGCGCTACTTTATAGAAACCAAAGGGACAGCTCCGCACGATTGGCTCAATGGGATACGCCAGCAAAGAGCGCTTCAGTTCATCGCTGCGAGTCTTCTGACCGTCAAAGAAATTGCTGGCAAGCTAGCCTATAAGCAGGCCTCGCATTTCTCACGCGAATTTAAGCGTTACCATGGTGTGTCGCCCGCCGAAATTCATTCGGCTGAACGGAGAATGTCGCAGATGGATACGAAATGTCGGATTTCGATATAACTCGATTCTGGTAGAGCTCGGACACGACCGATAGGATGCGAGCGCCACGAGATACCACACAAGTTTGAAACGGAGTTTGCGCACATTTGGATAACAGAGCAAAACACGCAACAACTAACACGGATTCGCGAATTATGAAAACAAGCATACACCGACAAAGTATTCGAAGTTTCTCCGCCGCAATATCTTTGTTTCTCTTTTTACTATTGCCGCATGAGGTTCGTGCGGATGTTTCGTGCGGTGAGGTCCAATGCATCGGAACGGTAAATTTTGCGCCGGACATTCCAAGTTCGGCTAACGGCGATGTAAATTATACGTACGAATTTAGATGCTGGTCAGTGGGTGGTACCTTTTGCGTTGAGCCAGAACCACAACAAGGGCCAGATAGCTACGGGAGTCTTACACTACTGACAACGCAAGACGGCTATGTTGGTGATGAGCACGTTAGGGGAAACGGAGTAGCCGAATTTGAATCCCAATGGAAAGTTCCTTGTCTGAGTATCTATGAATACACCCATTGCAAACAATCGAAAAACTGGTTGGACTCGCCTCCGTCTTATGACCCAAACCCAAACCCAAGCCCACAGGATTCTTGCGGGTACGCTGAGGGAGCATTTTATGAGAGCCTTGTAGGGCAAGATTGGTCTGGCTTTTCCGCTATTATTGCGCCTCTGGGAACGGATGTGTCACGCGGTTATGACTCCAGCGGGAATGTGATTTGGGAACTTAAAGTCACAAAACCGGCATCCGCGTTGCCCGGCTTTTACTCCTCCAGTTATGTCTGCTACTGCGGCGAAATTCCATCGACGACATACGATCTTGGTTGGAGCGCATACCTCAAAATCGAACTTTGGGTCAAACAAGGGAACCAACCACCCTCGTTACCGGTGGGTCCAAATGGCGTTCAAGGAAATGGCGGTAGCTGCCAGTTCCCTCCGTCGGTCAAGATTACTTCTCCCAGCGAAGGCGATTCATTCGTAATCGGGTCAAATGTAGAAATTGATGCAGACGCCTTTGATGGCGACGGTTCGATTAGCAGTGTGGCGTTTTATGTGGACGGGAGTTTGTTGGTTCAAACAGGAAATCCGGATACTACAGCACCGTATTCGATCACTTGGAACACCACTGGCTATTCGAGCGGAAGTCACACGCTCACGGCAAAGGCGAAAGACAATTGTAATAACGAAACCACTTCCGCGCCTGTCCACATCACGCTTCAGGGCGGAAGTGCTCCAAGCGTCACGCTGACGAGCCCGACCTCCGGCTCGGTCCTATGCCCGGGTGGGACAATAACACTATCCGCAAGTGCTTCCGATTCAGACGGGACGATCTCAAAAGTTGAGTTCTATCGCGGGGGCACCCTGATCGGAACTGACTATTCATCTCCGTACTCGGTCCCGTGGGCTGGCCCGCAGTCGGGCACTTGCATTCTTACGGCCAAGGCGACCGACAACAGTGGGCTTGTGAAAATCTCTTCGCCGGTATCGGTTCAGGTCGCCAGCGCCCCGGTGTTGGACACCGAATTTACCGCAAGCGCCAACGGCAATATCAACGACATAGCGGTTCAGGCTAATGACAAAATCTTCATCGCCGGAGATTTTAGCCAGGTAAACAGCACCACCCGGCAAAATATCGCCGGGTTGGAATCAGACGGCACGCTCAACTCGTCATTTGATCCGTCATCAGTGGTCGCCGATTACCTGAGTGGTGGTGTTAATTGCGTGGCGGTGGATTCCGCACACAAGGTATATGTCGGAGGCGTTTTTGATGACTGGCCCAATTATGGCGGCAGGTTGATACGACTTGATTCTTCTGGAAACTTAGACCAGCGAATCGGCACCACTTCCGACTTCGTCATGGATGCCGATGGGGGCGTGATCACAATTGCCGGCGGTGGGTACGAACAATCATCGCCTGACTATCTTTGGGTCGGCGGCGGGTTCAATGATTTTTTCTCAACGGCAACTCATTCTGCAGTAGATATTGCCATCGGCACCGAAGGGACGGATGGTAGTGTTGATAGTGGGTTCGATGGGCTTCAGTCAGGTTCCACAGTGATGGCACTGATCAAGCAAGTGGACGGTTTGATAGCTGGCGGAGACGTGGTGTCTTCGTATCCGGTCGGCGACTCGTACGACTACGAGATCGCTTGGGCTTACAATTCATTCGACATGGATTTCTCAGGTGGGTGGATAGATATGTTTGTGCGCGCATTGGTTCAACAGTCGGATGGCAAAATTCTGGCGGGTGGCGATGACTGGGGATACGGTGGAGTGCTAAAACGGTTTAATGCGGATGGCACTGTTGACACTGGTTTTGACCCAAGCTTGCCAGGTGTGGTGCATTGCCTGTTATTGCAGAGTAATGGCAAGATTCTGGCGGGAGGAGATTTCGGCGTGAAACGGTTTAACGCCGATGGCACCACCGACAGTAGTTTTTGCGCGTGCGTCAACGGCACAGTTCGCAAGCTGATCAAACAATCCAGTGGGAAGGTTATTGCCGTGGGCAGCTTCTCGCAGTTCAATGGTCAATCTCGGGCAAATATTGCAAGATTTACACCTTAACGTGCAGCCTTAGGCTGACATCGGCGCATCTGCACGCTGGCGAAGCAGGTGTTCGAGTAATTTTCGGTCGTTGTCCATCTCCCGGCTCGGAAGTTTCCGAGCCGGTTTTTTTCATAAATCCAGCCGCTCCGGGCGACGGGCGTGTCGGTTCCTCCTCACCATAATTGGCCATAGCCGCTCCCGCTTTGGCCGGTTATCTTCGCACAATGCCTTTGGTTTATCTCGACACTAAGCAGTTGCGCTTTGTCCTGGCACTGGCGGCGATCACCGTGCTCGCTCCCGTCGCGCGCGCCAATCTTCCCGGCGGCGGCACGAACGGCGCGAACGTCACGCTCACCGACAACAACGACGGCACGATCACCATGGCCAATGGCATCGTCTCCATTCACCTCAGCAAGTCCAGCGGCGTCATTGATGTCTTCAACTACACCTTCAAGAACTCGGCGAGCACCCAGACGATCAACATGTTTGGCGGCGGCTACAGCGGCGGAAAATTCTACTGGGAGAATAGCTCGGATTTGGGTCCGAACTTCACCTACGCCGTCGTGGCCAATCCAACGGCCAATGGCGGCAACTACGCCGAGGTGGTGCTGACCGCGTCCGGTTCGGCGAACGTTTCGAACATCGTGATGGAGGCGCATTTTTC
>SCTL01000443.1 GCA_004297495.1 Verrucomicrobiota bacterium | reverse complement strand
GCCGACGGAATAGAGGCGATTGGATGCGCCGGTCGTGCTCACAATGCTCAATGTGCCGGTGCCGAGCGGGCCGGAGGTTACAGGACTGCCAGTGGAACTGATGCCCAAACCGATTCCGCCGTCGCTCAACGTCACGCCGCCAGTGAACGTGTTGTCGCCGGAGAAAATGGTATTGCCGGATGTGCCGGCCACGGACGAACGCCGGTGCCACGCGCCGCCACCGGATATGACGCCGCTAAAAGTCTGGTCGCCCGCGCCGTTGTAGCTGCGGAAGGTGGAAACTGAACCCAGGCTGCCAGCCGCAAAAACAATCGGGCGTGCGAACGTGAAGCCGCCGCCGTAATGACGCACGGTGAAGACATCACTCGCCCCGTCCGCGCCGTCGTTGCGCAGCGTCAGCGTGCCGGCGCTGCCGGTGAAAACATCGTTGGTGAGAACCATGCGCGCTTCGCTGGCGGTACTGGTCGTGGTGAGTTCACTGTCGGCAGTCATCTGCACCGGATTGCCAATCGGCGCCGCCGTGGGTGAGGCCTGGCGATCAGCCGTGATGGTCAATCGCCCGCCGTTGAGAATGATCGTACCGGCGGCGGTGCCGGGAATGGCGTCGCCGTCCACTGAAACGGTGCCGGCGCTGATCGTGGTGTTGCCGGTGTAGCTGTTGCCGGGATTTTGCAACGCGAGGACGCCATTGCCAGTCTTGGTCAATCCGCCCGAGCCGGCAATGATGCCGTTGTAGGTGTTGGTTGCGCCGGTGGAGACGCTGATCGTGCCGCCGCCCGCGCCGAGTGTTATGCCGCGGTTGGCCGCTAGCGTGAGGTTGTTGGTCATGGCGAGCGTGCCGCCGTTCAACGTGAGTTGATCGGCTACCGCCGCGCCGGGCGCGGCGCCAAAGGCCGTATCCGCCGCGATGCTGACCGTGCCGCCGGCGATGGTGGTCTTGCCGCTGAACGTGTTGACGCCGGTGTTGGCGAGGGTGAGCGCGCCGGTGTTGCTCTTCACAAGGCTACCCGTACCGCCGATGAGTCCGCTGCCGACGAAACTATAGTCGGACGAACTTTTCACGAGCACGAGCGTGGGACTCAACGTGCCGGAAAGCGTGACAACGGGATTGGTGGCGGGACTATCGAACGTGACATTGTCGCCGGTGTTGAACTGCGCCGGGCTGGCGCCGTTGAGGAAGTTGGCCGTGGTGGCGAGATCCCAAACGTTCGCGCCGCCGTCGCCAGCCCAAACGAGATCGGCGGGCGGGACGACCGTGAGTGAAACTTTGCTGGAATTCGTGGCGGGTGAACAACTGCCGGTGACGAGGACATCATAGCCGTTGGCTGCGCCCACGCCGTCACTCGCGGCGGCCGGACCAACGGTCAGCGTGGCAGTGGTCGCGCCGGAAATATTGCCGCCGTTGGAGAGATTCGTGCCGTCACGACGCCATTGGTACGTAAGGCCCGCGCCGGTTGCGCCGATGGAGAAACTGGTCGTGCCGCCGAGGAAGACAGTCTTGTTCGTCAAGTCGGTGGAAATCGCGGGCGAGGTGTTCACGACTACAACGGCGTTGCCGAGCATGGTGCCGGTGCAGGTGGTGACCGTGTTGCTGCCCACGACCGTGTAAGTGCCGGCTGTGGCTTGCGCGCCGAAATCGAGCGCCGATCCCGTGCTGCCGGCAAGTGGTGAGCCGACATTCGAGCCGTTGCGCTTGAGTTGGTAATCCACGCCGGAGTCCGAGTTGGTGACGCCAACGCTCGGGCCGGGATCGCCCGCGCAGATCGTGCCGCCACCGGACATGCCGTAGGCCGTGGGGGGCGCGCAGAAGGAAGGCGTCGCTTCCGCCCAAGTCGTGGTGACGCGGTGCTCGTCGAGATACAGCGGCCCACTGGTGTCGGACGCGCTGAGCAGTTGCAAACTCAGGATGCTCGATTGGTCGGTTCCCGTCGTGGAACTCACGTCCGGGCTGGCGATGGCCGGCTCGGAGGAACCACCAGTCGCGGGATTCAACCACAGCGCAACCTCATCCGCCCCGGATTGAAACTTATAACGCGCAACAACGAAGTAGGTCGTGCCTGCCGTCAAGGTCGTGCCGTGCGTGGCCGCGATGGCGCTGTTCTTGTAGAGTTGCAACTGGCGCGTGGCGCTGATGCCGACGCCGAGGGAAAGATTGCCCGTGCCCGTGCTGTTCCTGAACCCGCCGATCTGGCGGGCCGTCGGCGTGGTCGCGGTAACCTTGATCAGGAAGGACCAATAAACGGAATTGCCATCGCCGCTTTGCGAGGTGACGGGCGCGATGGTGTTACGGCTGGTCGAGGTCGAGATTTGCATTCCGTACGACGCGACGCCGGAGATGGGCTGCAACGCGGGATACGACGCGGACAACGCGCCCGCGCTGGTGTTCGTCGGGCTGCCCGTCCCTGTGCTGTTGCCGTTGGGCCATTTGGTGTTGTAGCTGCCCAGGGTCTGGTCCGTGCCGAGTCGGCTGCCATCGCCGTAAGCGGTGGGATATTCCTCGGTCAACAAAACGGTTGCCTGCGCGCTGATCGCCAGCAGGCACGACACAAGGCACAAAATTCCTGATGAGTATTTGGTTTTCATGATTTGAATCCTCCGGGCAGCCTTGCATCCGTCCACGAGCTGGGACTCGTACGCAGCACATCTGGTGAAGCTGGATGGCTGAAGTTGCAACATCGCATAGACGGACTTGGGCTGAATGTGTTGCGAGATTACCAGCGGCCAGCACGGGGAACACTATGGAGATTTGCAACTGAGATTGAGATTTGCGCACCACCTTCGCCACCGCGTCCAGCGTGAAGCGCATTAGTGTTGCACGTTAGCTCGCGTCCAACCGCCGCCTCATTTCAAAATCTGAAACACGCCCGTGAAATCATCCGTCCACAAGGGAATCTCCTTGTGCCCGGTTTTCACCGCGCGCGCGGATTGAACGATGGGCGGTTGCTGCAACAGCGCTTCATCGTGCGTGAGCAGAATCCAGTTCGACGGGTAATTCCACCAGTCGTCCGATTCGTCGTCTTCCTCCGTGTCCACAGCGACGGCGTGATAATCAAAATGCCGCGCCACGTTCGCGACAACTGGCGTGAGGTTCAGGTAACGATTGGAAATATGCACCGCGATGATGCCGCCGGGCTTGAGATGACGCGCATAAACTTCAAACGCATCCCGCGTGAGCAGATGCACCGGGATCGCGTCACTGCTGAACGCATCAATGATAAGCGCGTCGAGATTTTGCGACGGCTCGCGTTCCAGTGAAAGCCGCGCGTCGCCCAGCACCATCTCGACGTGCGCCGCGCAGTTGCTCAAGTAGGTGAAGTGCGCGCGCGCCATCGTCAGCACTTGCGGATTGATTTCGTAAAAGCGGAACTCGTCGCCCTTCTCGCCGTAAGTGGCCACCGTCCCGACGCCCAGCCCGATGAATCCCACGCGCCGCTTGCCGGCCGCGAACGCGCGCAACGTCACCCCTGCTCCGCTGTCACGCGTGAAATACGTCGTCGGCCACGCGGACATTTCCGGGTCCGTGAATTGCAGGCCGTGCGTGATGCGGCCGTGTTGCAACAACAGATAATGCCGGTCCGGTTTCGCGCGGTCGAACTCGCAGACTTTCAACGCGCCATAAAAATTGCGCGAGCGCGCAATGACGTGGTCGTCGTCGTCCTGAGCCTGCAAACGCAGCGCCACGCCCAGCGCCGCGACTCCGACCAAGAGCCACAGGCACGCGAGGAATCGCCATGCGCGGAACGTCCGCCATTTCCCGCGCAGAATCCACGACGCGACCAACACAGCCACCGCGCTCCACATGCCGAGCCGCAGGCCGATGAACAAGCTTTTGGAAACGTGTGGATGCCGCCGCGCGAGTGAAGCGATTCCCAAATCCAGCCCCACGAACACCGCGAGCATCAGCGCGCCCGTCAGCCAGCGCCACGCGTTCGGCGTCAGGAAATCTTTCTCGCGACAGCACACGAAGAAGAACAACACCGCGCACGCGAGCAGGCTCCAGTGTAGTTCGTAGTAATCGTGAAAGCGCAACGGCGCGATCACGGCCACGAACAATCCGCCCAGCGCGCCGCCCGCCGCGATCAGCAGATAGAATCGCGTGAGCTGCTGCGGCGCGGGCTTCAGCCGGCACAGTTCGCCGTGACACACCATGCAACACACAAACAGTCCGACGGAATAAATTTCCACCTGCCACCGGATGGAAACCCCGACGCCTTGAAACAGCGCCCAGCATATTCCCGACAGCGCCGCCACCAGCGCGAGCGTGAACGGCAGTCGCGCATACCAGCGCGGATGATCGAAGCACAGGATGAAGCTCAGGAGATAGATCGCCAGCGGCAGCACCCACAGGAATGGGATCACCGCCACGTCCTGACAAATCTTGTTCGTGACCGAGAGCAGCAACGCCGAAGCGCAGGCGGGCAGCAGCAGCCAGAGGAGTTGGTTGAGAGTTGAGAGTTGAGAGCCCGCTCGCGATTCATCGGAGTTGAGAGCCGGAGTTGCTGCGTCGGAACGTTGGATGTTGAATGTTGAATGTTGAGTGTTGAATGTTTCGTGCCGCCAGAATTTCCACGCGCACCACGTGGCGGAGACGACGAACGCCCCGAACCCCCACGCCCACAGTTCCGCCTGCGCGCGACGCGTGAAATGCGTTTCCACCGCGAACGGATAGCTCACCAGCGCCAGCAGCGAGCCGAGGTTCGACAGCGCGTAAAGGCGATACGGCGAAACGCCCGGTTGCGAGCGGCTGAACCACTGCTGCATCAGCGGCCCGGTGCTCGACAACACAAAATACGGCAGCCCCAGACACACGGTTAGCAGCTTGAGGATTTGCCAGACCGGATCGCCCGCGCCCGCCGGCTTCCACGCCTCGCCCGGCGTGACCGGCAGCAACGCCAGCGCGCCGAGCAGCAGGACGACGTGCAGCCACGCCTGCCCGCGCGGCTTCAAGGCCCGCGCGCTGACGTGCGCGTAGGCGTAACCGCCCAGCAACAAGGTCTGGAAAAACAGCAGGCAGGTCGTCCACACGCCCGGGCCGCCGCCGAACCAGGGCAGGATGAATTTGCCGATGAGCGGCTGGACCTGGAAAAGGAGGAACGCACCCAGAAAGATCGTGAGCGCGTAAAAAAACATGCGCGCGATTCTGCAAGGGGCGAGTGGCGAATGCCAGTGTGATTACGGGTGCGGACTGACACGCGGGTGGCAACTGCGCAATCTCGCTGCGCGCGGCAACCGATGGTTAGCCGTTTTGTTGTGATGTGAATCTCTCGGTGACATCGTCACGGTGATATGTGTCTGGGAACGTCCGCGTCTCCAGAAACTGCTTCACGATGACTCTGGCGTCTCGCATCGTGAGTTGCTGTGTAACGTCGATGGTAACTCCGCCAGTCGAAACCTCGATCCGAACAGGCTCGGATAACGGCATTCCACGGCCGAACACCCAATGCGTAAAAGTGCCATCTGGCCGATACTCACGCGCCTCAACTGTCAGCCGCCGCTTCCCGCCGAGGCACTGTACGTAGCTGTTGTCTGGAAGCGTGAAGGTCGCAAACGGCCACCGCTGCGGGTCGAAGTAACTCAGCAACTTATTTGCGGTATCCCAGTCCTGGATGTTCCAGCCAGGGCTGTCGTTGCGTTGATAGTGGACGGGCTCGGGAAACATGATGCGCTGCGTGACACTTAACTACCCAAGTTCAGCAACGGCGGCGACGAGGCGCGCAGATAACAATCGCGCAATCCCACCCCGCGCTGCGGCGTATGGATAGGCCACGTCATTGTCGTGCTCCAAGTCCTATCTCAAGGAACGGATACCACAACCCACGAACGACAATCGCGCCCATGTGCTCGCGAACGAAATCATGCTCAATCTCCGCTGGCTTGATGTCGGCGCGCACGCGAAGCGTGCTCTTGTCGTCGGGCAACCGATAACCGGCGCGTCGAACGATCTCGAACGCGTCGGTGATGGAAAACGCGGTGACGCCGTAACCGAGCGGCCCTCTTGGGTCAGGCCCTTCAATCCAGAAAGCTGTGAGCGCGGAATTACCCATGGTATGCGAAGTGAGCTAGATCATGGTTAGGCATCAACTTGTCCATCTCTACCTCTCAAAATCTCTCTGTCTGTGTCTGCCTCGGTCGGCGCAAATGGGAAGAACGTATTCTGGCGGTCGAGCACAAATAGCCGGCCACACTGCCGGCACTGATATGCCGGCCGCGAAGCAGTGCCGAGGATGCTTCGGAAGCGCGTCTGCGCTGAATCTGCGTCTGACCGTCCGGCAGCAACGTCTGCAATCACAGCATCTATCGCGTCGAAGACCGGAAACCACTCTTGGTCGGGAATCAGGTGCGCCTTGTGAGGAAGGTCGTCGGTGTTGTCCGCTATGAGCGTGCCGCATTGACAACGAATCTTCATGGCGCGTGATGATGCCTAACAGATGTTCGGAAGTAAATTGCGGTAATTCTCCGTTGTCATGATTCGGTTGTAGGGCAGGCTTCCGAGCGTGTCAACAAGGGTTTGGTGACGTTCCCAACGTCCGGTCGGAGCGCGGCTGTGTCGCAGACCAGCCGCAGCCATTCGCCCGCGCTGCGGCTGACGCTGCGCGCACAGCCGCGCTCCCGGAATTCTTCCTCTTCCTCCGCGTCTCGGCGTCTCGGCGGTTAATCCTCTTTCACCGCGGAGGCGCAGAGGATGGAACTGGTAGGGACGCGTTCCACCGCGTCCCCAATTTTTCCCCACCGGTCAGGGACGATGTGGAAATCGTCCCTACCACAATCGTCGCGGGCACGTTAAACAAAACCATCGCCACGAAAGAACGCAGAGAACACAAAAGCCGAAATGAATTCTTTGCGCTCTCTGCGTTCTCTGGCGGCCAATGCTTTTCACCGCCGAGGAACAGAACGCGTTGACCTTTGCGCGCGCGGGCTTCACCCTCGTTCCATGCCGACTGACGGATCGTTGCGCCAGTTCCTCGATCAACAGATGCCCGAAGCCTTGCGCCTGCTCGAACGCATGGTGCGCCTCAACAGTTTCACCACCAATCGCGCGGGCGTGGACCAGCTCGCGCGGCTCACCGCCGAAAGCTTCGCGCCGCTCGGCTTCGTGGCGGAGTCCGTGCCCTCGCGGTTTCCCGAATACGCGCCGCATCTGGTGCTCACGCGGCGCGGGCGTTCGCCGCACAGCCTCGCGCTCATCTCGCATCTGGACACGGTCTTTCCGCCCGAGGAGGAGGCGCGCAATCATTTCCAATGGTCGGTCGAGGGCGACCGCATCTACGGCCCGGGCACGAACGACATCAAGGGCGGCTCGGTGATGATGTGGCTGGTGCTCGCGGCGCTCCGGCAACACGCGCCCGCGCTCTTCGAGGCGGTGACGTGGAAACTCTTGTGGAATTCCTCGGAGGAATGTTTTTCGCCCGACTTCGGCGAGGTCTGCCGCGCGCGTTTCGATGCCGGCACGCTGGCAGCGCTGGTGTTTGAATCGGAGGGCCGGCTCGGCGCGGAACATCTCATGGTCGTGGCCCGCAAAGGTCGCGCAACGTGGCGCGTGACGGCGCAGGGTCGCGGCGCGCACGCGGGCAGCAATCACGCGCAGGGCGCGAACGCCATCGTGCAACTGGGCCGCGTGGTGGAGCGCATCGCGTCGCTCACGGACCCGGCGCGTGAACTCACGGTGAACGTCGGAAGCATTTCCGGCGGCACGGTGCTCAACCGCGTGCCGCATGAAGCGGTGGCGGAGGGAGAGTTGCGCGCGTTCAAGTCCGAGGTGTTCGTGCAGGCGAAGGCCGACCTGCTCGCGCTTGCCGGCCCAGGCGATTTGCGGGCAAAGACGGATCGTTTTCCATGCGAGATCAAAGCCGAGATTCTGAGCGAGAGCCGACCCTGGCCGCGCAATGCCGCGACGAATTCACTTTTCGAGATTTGGCAGCGAGCTGGCACAGAGATGAATTATGCGATCAACGCGCAGGAGCGTGGCGGCTTGAGCGATGGGAATCAAATCTGGGACGTCGTGCCCACGCTCGATGGTCTCGGACCGTGGGGCGACAACAGTCATTGCTCCGAGCGCAGCGCGGACGGCAGCAAGCTGCCCGAGTATGTCGAGTTGAGCGGCTTCGCGCCGAAGGCTGAGTTGAACGTGCGCGCGATCGTGAAACTGCTGGAACGCGCGAGGATCAAATCGTGAGCCGGGAATTATTTTGAACGGAGGGAACGGAGACGGACGTTGTAGCGCAGACTACTTAAAGCAATTTAAGTTGAATCGTCGCCGCACTGTCAGCGCGGAATCTTCTCCCTCACCCCGGCCCTCTCCCAGCGGGAGAGGGAGAATCCTTCGCCGGCTGAATGAAGAATTGAGCGCTGGATTGGCCCTGTGCTCAACCAAGAAACCTGAGACGGCCAACACCTGTTCCCTCTCCCAGCGGGAGAGGGCCAGGGTGAGGGGGAACGTGACGACCTCAGCTTGCCTCCACAGGTTTTTTTGAAAGCGCGCTATAAACCGGCTCAAGCATTGATCGAGTTCTGCTCACTTCGCCGGCGTGCTGACGGAGTTCGTTCCCAAGTTGTAGCGCTGACGAGTGTAGAGATCATCGGCCACTTGAAAGATGGCGATAGTGTCTTTCGCCAGTTCATTCTCCAAGTCGGTCGCCTTCGCCATCTTTTGCAGATTCACTTTCTTGGGGTCGCCCGCGTAAAAGTCCACGCTCTGGCGCAAGCCCAGGACCGTGAGCCGTTCGCGCATGTAAGTGCCGATGTCGCGGTTGTGGTGCATGACGGCGTGAGCGCTTTCGGCGGGACTGCTCAAGAGGTCGCGTCCAAAGAAAGTGGTTTCGTACGGCCGTCCGATCAAACCAAGGAGCGTGGGCGAGACATCGAGCGAACCGCCGAGGGCGTTGATGCGCACGGGTTGCTTGACCGCCGCCGGCCCGAGCACGACGAGCGGAATCTCGTAGGAGTGAATCGGAATCGCCTGACTGCCGTAAACGCGCGCGCCGTGATCGGCGACGACGGCGAAGATGGTGTTCGTCCAGAACGCTTCTTTCTTCGCCATCTCAAAAAACCGGCCGAGCGAGTAGTCGGTGTATTTCACCGCGTTGGCGCGGGTCTTTTGTTCGGGGTCTTCGCGAATTCGCCCACGCGGATAGGTGTAGGGCTTGTGATTGGAAACCGTCAGCGCCGTGGCAAGGAAGGGTTTGCCCGCGCGGTTCAGTTCGCGACATTCCTGAATCGTGCGATCAAACAAATCCTCGTCGCACACGCCCCAGATGGTCGTGAAAGTCGGGTTCGCTAAATCCGATTGCTCGATGAAGCGGTCATAGCCGTTGCGCGTGGTGAAGGAGCGCAGGCCATCGAAGATACCGCGTCCGCCGTAGAGGAAAAGCGTTTCGTAGCCATCGCGCTTGAGCAGGCGCGCGATGGTTTCGATGTTGTCCGAGCGGTCGCGTTTCACGATCGAGTCCCCAGGCAACGGCGGGAACGAGGCGAGCACGCCTTCCATGCCGCGCACGGTGCGATTGCCGCAAGCGTAGAGATTTTCGAAGAGCAATCCCTCGTGCGTGGCGAGCTTGTCCATTTCCGGCGTGAGCGAGTTCGTGCGCCCGAGACAGCCCCAGAATTCCGAGCCGAGACTTTCCTCGAGGATCAACACGACATTGAGCTTCGGTCGCGAGAGATCACCGGCGACTTTGCGTTGCAGGGAATTTCCTTCGGCGACGAATTCCGAACTGTTCGTGCCGGTCAACGAACGCACGCGCTGGTAGGCGTCTTTCAAATCCATCGTCTGATAGAACGCGCTGTAATCCAGGTTGTGCGTCCACGCGGCGCAGGCGAAGGCGATCTCGCCGTTGTTCGCGATTTCGTCGAGCGTGCGGTCGCCGGTGGCTTTGGTGCCTTTGAAATTCACGGTCGTGGCGACGACACCCGCCAGCACCGCCACCAGCAGCAGCCAGAGCAACCGGCGGAAGGGCCGGACCGGCAGCTCCCACATCGAGGCGAACCAGCGATGGCCGAGCCACACCCAGACGAGGCCGAAGAATGCGCTGGCCAGGACCAAGGGCACCATCGGATACGAGTCCCACAAGTTGACGAAAACCTCGTGCGGATAGAGCACGTAGTCCACCGCCACGGTGTTGAAGCGGGACATGAACTCCTCGAAGAAGTAATACTCGACGATCAGCAGAAAGACTTGCGCCGTGCCCCACACCCAGCACGCGAAGCGAAAGAAATACCGATGCCACGTCCGCACGAGCCAGCGGTCGGGAATGATCAAAAACCAGACCAGCAGCGGCAACAGCATCACCAGCGCGGTGAATCCGTCGCGGCGCAGTCCCTCCAGCAAGACGGCTTGCGCATCGGAGCGAAACGGATGCGCGAACTTGAACAGCAGCAGCAACCGGAGTCCGGTCCACGCCACGAGCAGCGTGGCGATGCAAAAGAAAACGAATCCGTAGCGGCTGCGCCGCCAGCGGGGTGCCTCGCGATGTTTATCCCGGCTCATGCAGATTGGGGTCAGTGGTGCGCCCGGTCGGGCAAGGCTTCACCGGCGATTGTCCGACCGACTTCGAGATTGCAAACCCGGCCAGGTTTCTGTAACAGAAGCACGCCGTTGCCATTACCGTCAAGCCCTCCGCAAGGCTGTCAGGCTGGGCCGCAAAGGGCAAGTTTTCAAAACCATCCGGATGAAGCATCCACTACACAAGTTCAAGCTGCACCGCCGCCGGAGCACCGGCGACCGCGGCAAGCGGCAAAAAATTTTGCGGGTGACCGTCATCGCCTGCGCGCTCGCGGGGGCGTTCCAGGCAACAGAGCTTCGCGCCAGCGAGAACGTCCCGCACGCGCCCTTCGCCGAATGGGCTGACATCCTGCGCGAAGATGAGCTTTTGCTCTCGTTCACTTATCAGGAATCCGAGGCGTATTATATTTGGGACGGCACCGGCACGCGCCACAACGTGGACTGGCAGCAGAATGGCGAGCACTACGGCATAGACATCAACCAGGGCTATTTCACTTTCCAATACGGCATCAATGAGAATTGGACCGCCGACGCTTCGGTGGGTTTCACGGCGCTGGGCTGGCGTTACTTCGCCAATTTCTCGACCAACGGCGAGTCGCAATCCACCACCTCGCTGATGGACGCCTCGTTTGGCGTGCGCTACCAGATTCTGCGCGAAGATGAAAACTCCCGCTGGCAACCCACGCTCACGTTTCGCGCCGGGGCGGTGCTGCCGGGTCGCTTCAACGAACATTTTCCGTTCGCGCCCGGCGTGAGTTCCACCGCCATCGAACCGGAATTTCTCCTGCGCAAACATTTCGGCTGGCAGGGCCTGGGTTTTTACGCGGATGGACTGTTCCGCTGGAATCACACTTCCGGCAACGACCAATACATCGTTTCGTGCGGACTGTTCCAGCACATCAAACAATGGGAACTCGACGTCGGCTATCGCCATCTCCAAAGCATTTCCGGCGATGACATCGTGTTTGATCCGGTCACGCGCATCATCAATTACCCGCGCGCGGTGCGGGAGAATAACGATTCCATCGAAGCCGGCTTCACCTACACCACGAAGAAAAATCTCCGCGTGGGCTTTTACTCGCGCACGGTTTTTGACGGCGTGAACTCGGACAAAAACTTCTGGGTCGGCGGCATGGTGACGATTCCATTGCGCCAGGGCGTTGCGGCCAAACCCACCCAAAGCGCGCCCGCCGCTAAGTAAGCTTCTCGTCGTAGCGAAAACGAAACGCCCCCTGCTGGAGCGCGGACGTTTCAAACCCCACCTTCACCAGATACGCGCCGAATTTCTTCGTGCGCGGGGCGATGACGATTTCGCACACGCCACGTTCGCGAAAAAATTCCGCCTGCTCGACGAAGAGGAATTTTCCAATCTTCAGGTCGCGATAGTTCGGAATCACGAAGTCCAAAATCACGCGCAGAACTCCGTCGGGTTGCTGTTCCGCGATGAACACACCCGCCGGTGCGCAGTCGCGCAGGACGAACAGCGTCACTTGATTCCCGACGGGCCGATACTCGAAGCCGGGCAGAATGCGCTGGATGTCCTCGCGATAAAAATCCAGGAAGTGACGCAGGTAGTCCGATTCCGGCCGCAGCTTCAACAGTTGAAAGAACGCCTTCGCGCGCAGCATTCGCGCGAGGAAAAACAGATTCACCAGCGCGATGGCGCCGTTGAGCACAGCCACCGGATAGGCATGAATGAGAAATCCGTACACCGCGAACGCTGCCGCCCCAGCCATGTTGATGAGCCGCAATCGCACGAGGGAACTCATCATCAACGAAACCGCGATGAGCACGGACGCCGCGTAGCCGAGGAGTTCGAGCAGAAACTGTTTGTCCATGCCGCGAGTCTATACGAAACCCGGCGGCGCGCTCACCAACTATTGCTCCTTGAGCAGCGCATCCAAATCCAGCGCGCGTGTGAACATCGCGAGTTCGCCACCAGCCGAACGTGGCCATTCAGATTCTGGACGGTCGCGGTAAAGTTCCACGCCATTGTCGTCAGGATCACGTAGATAAATTGCCTCGCTCACGCCGTGGTCCGCTGCGCCATCCAGTTCAATACCCGCTGCGAGGACGCGTCGGAGCGCATCCGCCAGCAGCGCTCGCGTCGGATACAAAATGGCGATGTGATACAGCCCCGTCGTGCCCGGCGACGGCGGCGAACCGCCTTTGCTCTCCCAGGTGTTCAGCCCGATGTGGTGATGATAGCCTCCCGCCGAAATGAACGCCGCTTGCGCGCCGAACTTTTGTTGCACGTCGAAGCCCAGCACGCCGCAATAAAACTTCAGCGCGCGTTCGAGGTCGGCAACTTTCAGGTGGACGTGGCCGATGCGCACGCCGGGGTGGATGGCGGAATTGGCCGGCATGAAGCAAAATTCATCCGCCCGCTTCGGACACTGACTTCAATGTTGCGAGTCCCTTCTCGAAATGCGGCCCGACCATTTTTTCACAGTCCATGAACAAACTCATCACCTTGCTGATGCGATTATTTTTGCCCGACATGCTCCAGGTCACAACGGTTTGGTTGCCTTCGGACTTGAACGCGAGCTCGGCAATGTTTGTCGCCTGCATCGGCTTGAAGAATTCCAGCCGGAAGCGGATCAACTCGCCAGGCTTGCTTTCGGTGATGGTCATGCGGCCCACGCCGATCTTGCAATTTCCTTCCCACGCCATCGCCGCGCCGACGCCGGAGGCTGGACCTTCAAACGAGTTTTTTGCGTTCGGGTCTAGCTTGGCCCACGGCGACCAAGCTTCCCATGCGCGCAGGTCATTGACGTGCGGAAAGATTTTTTCCGGCGGCGCGGAGAATCTGGCTTCACGCGCGAGATTGAATTCGTCCGGTTGCCCGGCGATGACCACGATGAGCAGGATGACGATCATCGCGATGGCTACGAGGATGGGGAACATAAATTTCCTTTTCGGTTGAGTTCAGTTCAGCAGGCTGCCGAAGTTTTTACGCCCGACCCAGAGCAGATATAACGAGAGCGCGAGCATGACGAGGATCATCGGGTCCAACAAATCCTTGAAGCCGCCGCCGATGAAGAGGTGGAACGCGAGGATGTTCACGATGACCGGGCCGAGCAGCAGCAGGCCGAAGTTGCGCAGGCGCGGAATCATCACGAAGAGACCGCCGGCCAGCTCGAAGATTTTCACAAACTTGAAATAACCCGTCGGCCCGAACGCGCCAAAGAACATCCCCGCCGGCGTGCCCTCGGGCGGCGGCGGCATCTTGACAAGGTTGAACAGCACCATGACGGCGGACATGACGAACAACAAGCCGAGCAGGATTCCGGCAACGATGGGCGGATATTTTTTCATGAGCAGGATTGGTTTGGGTTCAATTCTTCTGACGTTGCGCACCGACGTTCAGCCACCCGCGATGGCGCCGATGACGAGAAACGGCTCGCTGCCATTTACGATTGCTTCGGGCAATTGTGTCTCCGGCGGTTCGAGTGACAAGTCTTCTTTGCACGCAAAAAAGCGGATGAATGGACGACGTTTCAGCGTTACGTGATCGCGGATCGTCCCGCGTAGCACGGGGAATTTCGCTTCGATGGCGTCGAGCACCGCGCGAATGGTGACGGGCGCGGCCACGTCCAGTTCCACCTCGCCGTCCACGCGCGCGAGATTGCGCAAATGAAATGGCAGTAAGACGCGGATCATTTGAGCGTCTGCACTTCCACCGAATACACCGCCGGCAGGTCGCGCACGATGGCGCTCCACGAATTCCCGCCGTCGGGCGAGCAATAAACCTGTCCGCCGGTCGTGCCGAAATAGACGCCGCACGAATCGAGCGAGTCCACTGCCATCGCATCGCGCAGGACGTTCACGTAACAATCTTTTTGCGGCAGACCTTTCGTGAGCGGCTCCCAATCGTTGCCGCCGGTCTTGCTACGATACACGCGCAGCTTCCCTTCGGGCGGGTAGTGCAGCGAGTCGCTCGTGATGGGCACGACGTAGATCGTTTCCGGCTCGTTAAAATTAACGTCAATCGGAAAACCGAAATCCGTCGGCAAGTTTCCGCTCACTTCGTTCCACTGCTCGCCGGCATTGTCCGTGCGCAACACATCCCAGTGTTTCTGCATGAACAACGCGTCCGGTCGCGACGGGTGCAGCGCGATGCGATGCACGCAATGGCCAACTTCCGCATCGGGATCGGGCAGCTCGTACGGCGATTTCAATCCTCGCGTGATCGGCTTCCAGGTTTTCCCGCCATCGTCGGTGCGGAAACATCCACCCGCTGAAATGGCGACGTAAATTCGCTTCTCATTTTTCGGATCGAGCAGAATGGTATGCACTCCCATCCCACCCGCGCCCGGCTGCCAAAGCTGGCTTTTGGCGTTGCGTAATCCGGACAGCTCCTTCCAAGTCTTGCCGCCGTCCGTCGTTTTGAAAATCGCCGCGTCTTCCGCGCCGGCATAAGCGGTGTCGGGATCGGTGATCG
>SCTL01000442.1 GCA_004297495.1 Verrucomicrobiota bacterium | reverse complement strand
TCTTCGAGCGGAACTCCCTTCGTCTCCGGCACCATGGTCTTCACCCAGACAAGCTGGAGCACCATCATGCCGCAGAAAAAAAGGAAAACGTAACCGGGCGGAAAAGCGGCGACCATCTTTGGGAAGAAGGTCGTGAGCAGTGCCGCAAAGGTCCAATGCGTGAAACTGCCGAGCGTCTGGCCTTCCGCCCGGTGCCGATTGGGGAACACTTCCGAAATAAGCACCCAGATGACGGCTCCCTGTCCGACCGCGTGCGCAGCGATAAAGGCAAAAATGCAAACCGGCACGATGCTGTAGTGTTGCGTGAAGAAGGCCCAAGAAGTGAGGCCCAATGAAATGATGTAGCCGAACGAGCCAATGAATAACAGCGTGCGCCGGCCCAAACGATCAATCAGCCATAGTCCGACAAAGGTGAAGATGAGATTGGTGATGCCGATGCCCACCGATTGCAACAGGGCCGCCTTCGCCCCCAGCCCCGTCATCTCGAAAATGCGCGGCGCAAAATAGAGAATCGCATTGATGCCGGAGAGCTGATTGAAGAAGGCAACGAGGAAGGCGAGCAGGATCGGAATGCGCAACCGCCAAGTCCAGAAATGCGTCGCAGTCGCACGCGCAGATGATGCGGCCACGATGGCATCGGCATCAGCCTCAATCTCGGACGGCAACGCATCCGGCTCGATAAGTTTCAAGACTTTCACTCCTGCAACGCGGTCCCCCTTGCGTCCAATCAACCAGCGCGGGCTTTCCGGGATGCCGAAACACATCAGCGTATAAACAACGGATGGAAAGGCCGCCACTCCGAGCATCCAGCGCCAGGCATTTTCACCGATTCCCGCGAGCAGCGCATTCGAGAGGAAGGCCATGACGATGCCGAAGACAATATTGAACTGGAACATGCCGGCCAGCCGTCCGCGATATGCCGGTGGCGCAATTTCCGAAATGTAAAGCGGGGCCGCGACGGTTGAGATGCCGATGCCCACGCCACCGATGAACCGGGCCGCGATAAACATGCCGACCCCATTGGCGAAAGCGCAGCCCAACGCCGATATGACATAGAGAATGCCGATCCACAAAAGCGTATTCCGCCGGCCAAACCGGTCCGTCGGCCACCCTCCCAGCAGCGAGCCAAGCACCGTTCCGTAAAGCGCCGACCCCAACGCCAGACCGTGCACCCCCGGACTCAATCCCCAGAGAGCTTGAATCTTTTGTTCGGCCCCAGAAATCACCACGGTATCAAACCCAAACAGAAATCCGGCGAGCGCGGATGTCACCGACCAGAAGAATATACGAGCTTTCATAGTTACCCGCCGGAAGGAATGTTTGGCTTCTTTGCCTTGGAATTCGTCGGGAACACGGCTTGCAAAATTTTGGTGTTCCACCCACGGGTTTCGCGGTTGTAAATTAACATGTTCCCTCCGTCATCCCAGATGGCATTGCTGAAACTGTGTGCGGCGGCCTGCGCTGAAACGAAGCGATAATATTCCACCCGGGATTTGGCTTCGCATTTTGTGCTGGTTCCCCATTCCCCCAAGTAGATGGGCACATGGTTAAGGTCGGACCATTTTTTGATGGCATCCATTGTCTTCAGATAATCGGCTTTCTGCGCGGCGGTTCCCCATGTTGCCTCGGCTGGATTGCGCGGTTCGCCGCAGACAAAAAACCACGGGTCATAGCAGTGATAAGTGGCAATGACGTGCGGATCATCCGGCACCTTCAACTCCTTGACGAGACGGTCAGCATTGTCACCCACAGCCCCGATAATCACGCAACGTGACGGATTGGTTTCACGAATGACCCGCAAAATGCGTTCATTCATCTCAGTGGTTTGGATGGCAGTGATGTGCTTGGCTTCGGACTCGTTGAGAATTTCAAACACCAGCAATTGATCCGGCATATTCTTGAAACGAGTCGCCAGTTGCCGCCACAGAGCTTCCAATCGCTTCACCTGGTCAGCAGGGTCGTCCTTGAACCATCCCTCGTGGTGCGCGTTCAATACAACGACCAAACCCCGTTGACTTGCCCATCCGACCACTTCCGCAATTCGATCCAGGAATTTTGCATCCACCGTGTATGGCTCTGTTTCCTGCATGTGCTTTTGCCAAGTCACGGGCAGGCGGACGTGACTAAAACCGGCGGCCTTGAAGTCGTCGAAGAATCCGGCTTGCGCAGGTTGCCGGCACCAGGTTCCTTCTCCGTCAGGCGCGTCAAATGTGTTGCCCAAGTTGATGCCCGATCCCATGCGGGCAATCTCTTCCCAAGCGCTGGGCGACCCTGCCAGACAACCGGTTTCAAGGCCGGCGGCAATGAAAACGACGGCGAATCCAAGGCGGATGAAGTTCCCTTTTATCATGGCTCCATGCCGTGAGCGCCCACTGCCCCAATGTCACTACAACTCCAAGGACTGGTGGCCGAAGCGAAGCTCGCGACGAGGAGATTGGTTGTCAGGACGGAGGTTTTGGGCAGCGTGACTTCAAAGACGTCGCCATCCGGTGCACCATTGTCCGCACCCAGCGGCATGGCAGAAGCATTTTTAACCCGTCGCACGACTGGCCCAATAGTATGGCCGTTCAGGGTGACAGATGCCGGAGCCAAATCCGCCGGCCAGTTCGGTGGCCGGTGAATTCGCAGCACCCACGAACGCAGAGCGGGAGCATTCGCGTAACTGCCCACCGCAGCGCCAATCGCCACCGAGACAGTCTTGTTGCTGTCGTTTGCCCAGGTTTTAATGGTGGTATTGCGGAACTGGCCTTGCTGGTAGGCCGTGGTCAACGTGTCATCTTCATACAGCGAAGTCTGAGCCACTTCGGTGGTGGGATAGGCATCCAAAGTGACCGGATCCCAAGGCAACTGGCCCGTGTATTGCATTTGCGGCGCCAGCGCAAAAATGGAGCCTGAACGAATGTAGAGAGGAATACGATCCAACGGAGCATTGTCAATGATCGCTGCCGGGCCTTTCAACAAAACACCGGTCCATGCGTTGATCCATTGGCCCGGCGGAATCCAGACGGGGACGGATTGCACCGGACTCGCCGGGCGCCACAGCAAAGTGATAAGGTCGCGCCCGGCAAGCTGCAAATAGTCCACTCGCAACCTGTGGGTTTGTCCCGCTCGGACTGTCAGCGTTGATGTCGTCGTTACCGAATCACCAGGTCCCCAATGATCAATGCAGAGCTGATCGTCCAACCAAACCCGCGCGCCATCATCCGAGACCGTGGCCAAAGTAACATCGCCTATCGCAGCCGGAACGGTGATATTTCCCGACCACTCGGCACTCCAGTTGTCGCCAGGGACAGCCCCACCCGGACTACCATTGTTCCAATTGAAATTGATGTTGGTATCAATCCGTGTGAGCGCCGCCGCGCCGGACAGGTTGGTGTTTGAAAAATACGATGCGTTCAAGCCAGCTTGGCCATTCGTTGTGGTCAGCCAGGCGGACGGAACGACGGCTCCGCCACCCCACATTGCCGGAGCGACCAAAATCGAGTGACCAATCAGATACTGGTTTTCACTTTTAGCTTTGGGATATTGCGGATAGTCCAAGTCCAATCGTCTGAGAATTGGTTCACCAGTGTCATAATTTTCCCGTGCCGCGGCATAGAATACCGGCAGAAGCCGGTAGCGCAGATTGATAAACCTTCGCGCGATCCACTCTGCCTCCGATCCAAATGTCCACGGCATCCGGCTCGCCCCCATTGTGCAATGAGGACGATAGATGGGCGACAAGGTTCCGTATTCGATCCAACGGATATAATCGTCCCGAGTTGGATTGGCGGTGTTGCCCCCTAGATCATCGCTTACATAGGGAAAAAGCGATTGCACTCCCGAATGCACAGCATTCTGAACGGCATATTTCAAGTAGGTCATTGACGGCCCAATATCGCCAGTCCACTGAATGGGATAAGTGTGCGCCGCAACGTCCATCGGGCGGTTGCGGATGCCGTTGTCAATGCCATCCACATTGGCCATGATCAACGGACGCAACGGCGCGTTGGTTGCACTGGTCGCATCGCGGTAAACCTCCATTCCCCAAATCTCATGCCGCAGGTTCGGCGACGGCGACATCAGGCTGATATGCCAATTGCGGTCATACCACCAAATGTCCAAGCCTTGGCTCAGAATTTGGGTCAAATTGGTGTGGCGATAAGTCAGTTCAGCTTGGTCCAAGGCATTGGAAACCACAGGCTCCGGATGGTCATTGAACATGACGCGCACATTTTTCGCATGGGCTTCCGAGAAGAACCGGGGCAGGTTTGGAAACAGGTTGGTGTTGGGGTGATAACCCGTGGAGGCGTTTTGCCGCCAGCCAGTGTCCACGACCAACACATCCAATGGAATCTGGTGTAAACGATAGGACTCAACCTGCGACAAGGCAGTGGATTCGC
>SCTL01000441.1 GCA_004297495.1 Verrucomicrobiota bacterium | reverse complement strand
GGCCTGTGGGAATTAAATCCCGACGGAACGCGCAAGCTCGACAACTCCAACCAGCCGATCCCGACTTACGGTAATGGACAGATCACCGAACTGGCGCGCGTGTTCACGGGCCTGTGGTTCGGCGGCCAGCCGTGGGGCAGCGGTGGCTGGAGCGACGACGACTCAACCGTGCCGATGCAGATGTGGGCCGAGAAACACGACTACGGCGCGAAGATTTTGCTGGGCGGCTACACGATTCCCGCGCGCGCGCCGACGGTCGAGAATGGGCTGCACGACGTGGACGATGCGTTGCGCAGTTTGTTCGAGCACACGAACTGCGCGCCGTTCATCAGCAAGCAACTGATTCAATTTCTCGTCACCAGCAATCCGTCATCGAACTACGTTGCGCGCATCTCGGCGGTGTTCGCCAATGACGGCACCGGCAAACGCGGCAATCTCGCCGCCGTGGTGAAAGCCATCCTGCTCGACTCCGAAGCGCGCGATCCGCGTTGGTATGCTGGCGCGCCTGAGTTTGGCCGGCTCAAAGAACCGGTGCAGCGCGCCATGGCCATCGCGCGCGCGGGAAATCTTTCGCGCTACACGAATCTGCTCTGGTGGACGTGGGGCGAGTTCAATTCCGCCGCGTTTCAGGAGCCAACTTACTCGCCGACCGTGTTCAACTTTTTCCGTCCCGGCTATCAGCCGCCTGGCCTGCTCACGCAAAACGGTCTCGTTGGTCCCGCATTTCAGATCGTGGACAGCTATTCGAGCATTTCGTTCCCGAACAAGTTGTGGGAAGTAACCACGGAAGGTTTGTTCGAGTGGGGCAATTATCAATTTGCGCCCGACTACGTCGAACTCGTGGCGCAAGCCGGCAGCACGGCACAACTCGTGGACGAAGCGAACCTGATTTTCTGCGGCGGCACGATGAGCGCCGCCACGCGTGACAACATTCTCGCCGCGATCAATCAAGTGCCGTCGTATGACACGACGCTACGCGCGCAACTCGTCGTTTATCTCGCTGCCACATGTCCGGAAGGAGCGGTGCAGCGATGAAACCGAAACTGAACATTCAACCTTCAACATTCAACGCCCAACCTCGAAGTCGGCCTGCGGGCAGGTTTCGTTCGGTGTTGAATGTTGAATGTTGGGCGTTGAATGTTCCCCCTTCCTCATTATGAGCCAACCCATTTCCCGTCGCGGATTCATCAAGCAAATCAACTGCGCCGCCGTCGGCACGTCGGCGATTCTCAACACGCTGCTCAATCTCAAACTCGCCAACAGCGTCGCCGCGCAGGGCGGCCCGCTCGACAACAAGGCGCTCGTCTGCCTGTTCTTCAGCGGCGGCATGGATTCGTTCAACCTGCTCGTGCCCTGGGAACAATCCGCCTACAACATTTATTCCGCCACGCGCGGCGCGTACGGTTCGGATGGCGGCCTCGCGCTCGACCGCAACGCGTTGCTGCAACTGGCCGCGCCCTCGGCGAATTTCGGATTGCACCCCTCGTGCGTGAACTTGCAGGCGATGGCCAACGGCACCGGCCCGTTCACCCAGCGCCGGCTCGCGTTCCTCACCAACATCGGCACGCTCGTCCAGCCGATCACCAAGGCGCAATTCAACGCGTGGGAAAACGGGAACAACGCCGCGCTGCCCGTGCCCAAGGCGCTCTTCTCGCACAGCGACCAGATCGAGCAATGGCAGACCGCCGTGCCGCAGGGGATGGCGCAGTTGAGCGGTTTCGCGGGCCGCGCGGCGGACATTCTCAACGCCTATTACAACACCGGCACGACCTCGATGAGCATTTCGTTCGGCGGAAACAATGTCTTTCAAGTCGGCAACTCCACGCAGCAGTTCGTCGTCACACCCG
>SCTL01000440.1 GCA_004297495.1 Verrucomicrobiota bacterium | reverse complement strand
CTGGCGGCAAAGCTTTCCGGACGCCTGCGGGCCGGCGCTCGGCCGGGCATTGAGGATCTCACGGATCGGGAAATGCAGGTGTTCGAGTTGATCGGCCGGGGAATGAGCCGCAAACGCATCGCCGAACGGCTCAAGCTCGACGTGAACACCGTGGAAACTTACCGCACCCGCATTCGCGAGCGCCTGCAACTCCCGGATGCGGAAGCGCTCCGGGAATTTGCCGTCAATGCCAAGTTGGAAGGCAAATACTGACAGCGCGCGAACCGGCCACGCGGTCTGCATTCCGCAATCTTTGGGACTCGCTGTCACGCGCCTGCGTGACAGGCAGTCGCGCGCGAGTGGCACAAGAAAACCGCGTGCCAGTACGACAGACAGGGATCAAAGCTTCCGCTAGTGTCTTCCCATGTTCCTTCGGCAGATAGACGCCAGGGAGGTGGGGTGCTGTTCGACCAGCCAGACGATGAATCCTGCAATTGAAAGCCCAGTGACCGCACGGTCCTCGATCCATTCAGCCAAGGAACATCCGGAAATCGAACCGCGGCGCAAATCGCGGCACCGTCGAGAACGGCGCGAAGGCCGCTGGACCGGCCTGCAAGTCAGTGTGTTAATCGTGGGAGTACTGCTGGCGATTGCCTTGGTGATCGCCGTGTTCGTGGTGAGCGCGAACTTGCGCTGAGCCGCGCAGCCGCAACCGTGATTTTCACCTTTCCGTAATCTCGCCCATCGTCGTCCTGAAATTTGAAATTGGTTTGGTTTCCCATTTTAAAACCAGCGGAGGAGCAACTGTTCCTTTCAATTTTCGACCAGAAGGGATGATTCCCTCAATGACCAAGACAGTCTTCGACCAACCTTTTTTCCTCGGGCAGTAACGTGCGCGAATGGGCAGCCGTCTCGAGGTAAGGCCGGGCTTGATCCACTTTGCCCGCGACGTGAAGCAAAAGCCCGTAATAGCACGCGACCGGCTGGCGCTTGAGTTGATCGGGGTCGAGCATTTGCAACACGGCCAGGCCTTGGGGCGCTTTACCTTGCACATGCAGCGAGTAGGCGTAGGTCGAGGCGGTGATGGCGTTGGTTTCACGCGAGTAAATCTCAAAGGCCAGTTGGTGCGCTTCGGTCAAGCGCGTGTGCAACAGCAAGGAAGTGCTGGCCAGATTATTTTTGAGGAGTTGATTGCCGGGGTCGGATTCGAGTTGGGCGCTATAAACTTTGTTCAGTCCCAGCGTATTTCCCGTGGTGAAATAGCGGCGCTCCAGTTCGCGATAGGCCCATTTCGCCTCGGAAAACCTTCCGCCGATACGCCACAGCAATTCCTCGAGTTGATCCTGCTTGTTCCACTTGCCCGCCAGACTGAGCAACGCGGTCAACGCCCCGAGCCGATCGTTCGCCTCGCGGACGGCCGAACGCCAATGCGCTTCCGCGATGACCGCCATTTCCCGCTTGTCCGCCGCGTGGGAAAGATAGGCCAACCGAAGGAACTCAAGTTCCTTCCAATCCCGGTTCGCCAGATACTTTTCCAACTCGGCCCACTTCTCCGCGGTGAAAAAACTGTCCGAGAGCGCCAGTGAAACGGGCTGTTGCTCCCGCATCGCCTCCGGCAGGGATTCCAACCAGGTGATCGCCTCGTTCGCGCGCTGATTCGAATTCATCCAGTTGGCGATGACATAAATGGCGGGCGCGTTCGTCGCGAGTTGACGCTGGATCGTGGCGAGAAATCCGCCGACTTCACCGGGCGCAAAATTCTTCAATACCTCAAGGCGTTGCATGCGGTCGTCCAGTGTCGCGCCGGGAGAGGCCAGC
>SCTL01000439.1 GCA_004297495.1 Verrucomicrobiota bacterium | reverse complement strand
ACACAGTCCGCTTCGCACTCAATGGCGACGGGGCGAAGGGTTGGTTGACTGCGCTCAATAGAGCAAACCGCGCGGAGGCTTGCGAGAAGAATTTCCCATCAAGGCGCGCGACCGTCCGCATCACATCGGCGGCGGTGGCGGGAAGAATCGCACCATGATTGGAACGTGAAAGAAAATCCAGATCACGGCGGCGGCGGCAATGTATGGACCGTAAGGCAATCGCGATGACCATTCACGTTTGCGGCAGAGAATCAACACCACTCCGATCAGCGCGCCGATCATCGAACTGACCATCAGTGAAAAAATCGTCGCCTGCCAGCCGAGAAACGCGCCGATGGCTGCCATGAATTTCACGTCGCCCAAGCCCATCGCTTCGCGCGGCAACACCAGTTCCGAGGCCACGACTTCGAGGTGGTGGCATTGCTCGGGATTGAATTTGTCGCCGCCGATTTCGAGTTCGCCCGCGCGCAACGCCAGCCGCACACGCGCGTTGGCGTAGCCGCGATCAATCAGCTCCACCGTCCGAGCCTGGAGCACGATGGCGTCCGACGTGCGATAAAAAATCTCGTCGTACGGAATCTCACGGTCGGGCAGATGGAGCGCCGATTCGGAAAAAACAATCCGCGTGTTCGCGGGAATCTCAACGCGTTGCCGGCCGAACAGCACTTTGCCGACGCGCAGAATCGTGTAGATGGAACCCGCGCCGACGGCGATGCCGAGCAAGCTGGCCTTCAATCCGCCGGCCAGCGAATTCGTCTCGTGCAACGCCGGCCACAACAGTGACACGATGAAGCCAACAATCGCCCCGCCGATGGTGATCTCGTCGGGAATGATGAAATGTTCCAGGTCAATGAACGTGGCGACGATCAGAGCGGCGATGAACATCGCGTAAATCAGCGCGAGCGCCGCAGAGTCGTGGCCGAATGCCAGCCAGCAACAGAGGAACATCACCGCGGTGAGCAACTCGACGAGAAAATAGCGGGCCGAGATGGGCGCGCCGCAGTTTTTACATTTGCCGCCGAGCGAGAGCCAGGTAAGCAGCGGGACGTTGAGAAACCAGGGGATCGAATACTTGCAGTGCGGGCAATGCGACGGCGGCGAGACTACGCTCATGCCCAGCGGCATCCGGTGGATGCAGACGTTCAGAAAACTTCCCACGATGCTGCCGAAGGTGAAAAAGACGAGCGACCAGAAATGAAACGGCACCGGCGCCCAGTTCTCGCGATTGAAAATGGCTTCCATGCCGGTCAGAAAAGACTCATCGCGCCGTACACGTTTTGTTCCAGCGCGCTGCGCATGACTTCGAGCGGGGCGGTTTTGCCACTCCAGATTTCCAGCGCCTTCGCGCCTTGATAGAGCAACATGCCGAGGCCGTTCGCGGTGCGACAGCCGGCGGCGCGCGCGGCGCGCAGGAACGGCGTCTCAGCCGGCCGGTAAATCATGTCGTAAACCGCGCGTGCTTCCTTCAGCGGGAACTGCGTCTCGTCCAGCGGCGACGCATCGTGCGGCTTCAAGCCCAGCGAGGTCGCGTTCAACACAAGGTCCACCGCGTCCTTCGGATAGCCGATGTGGACGGCAAGGTCGGGATTGCGCGCGCGGATTTCCGATGCGATTTCCTTCGCCTTGCTC
>SCTL01000438.1 GCA_004297495.1 Verrucomicrobiota bacterium | reverse complement strand
TTCCTGTATTAGCTCCCGCTGCGGCCCGGAGGACCGCGCGCCGTTTTGATGGCACGCAGTCGCGGACAAAATTTGCTCCGTTTGCATTTTACCATTGCCGCCATCCGCGTCGCGGCGTAAATAGCGGCGGACACAACCGCGCATGAACCCCACCGGCAACGCCGCCACCTCCAGCACGCCAGATCGCGGCGGGTCGTTCCATTTCCCGCGACTGCTCGCGTGGGTGGTGCTGGTCATTTCGCTCGGCGCGAGCGCGGGCGGCTGGTACGTCAGCCAGGAGAACGCCGATCTCAGCGCGCACCGGCAGTTCGACGAGGAAACCAACCGCATCATCTCCGCGCTGCGCCAACGGCTGCTGATCTACCAAGACGTGTTGCACGGTTGTGCCGGACTTTTTGCCGCCAGCGTTTCCGTCGAGCGGGCCGAGTGGCGGGCGTATCTGGAAAGCGTCTCGGTGGATAAACGTTTTCCCGGCATTGCCGGCGTGGGTTTCATCGCGCACGTGCCGCGCGGCGGTCTCGACGAATTTCTCCGCGCGACGCGTGAGGATCATGCGCCGGATTTTACCGTGCAGGACGATGGCGGCGGCGACGCTTTGATGATCGTGAAGTATCTCGAACCCGAGGAGCCGCATCGCGCCCTGCTCGGGCGGGACATTGCGGGCGATGCCGAGCGCCGGCTCGTGGCCGAGAAAGCGCGCGACGCCGGCAGCGTGGTGATGAGCGGGCGATTGAAGCTGGCGGGGACTGCGCCCGGCACGAACTACGGTTTTTTGTTGATGCTGCCTGTCTTTCATAACGGCGCGACTACGGCGACGGTTGAACAGCGCCGGCAGAATATCGAAGGCTGGGTTTTCGCGCGCGTCGCCGGCGACCAACTCATGCGCGGGGTGCTGGAGAATCAATCTTCCCTGCTCGACATTGAAATCTACGACGGCACGACTCCCGATCCGGCCAATCACCTTTTCGGCGCGGAGACCGGCACGACCTCCGAGCCACCGGGATTTCAACCGCGCTTCAAGGATGAAACCGTGCTGGGCCTGGCGGGGCGCAACTGGACCGTCCGCTTCTCCAGCAAACCCACGTTCGAAGCCGCCACGCCGCGTTCCTTTGGCACCATGATCGGCGCGGGCGGCGCGGTGGTGAGTCTGTTGCTCTTTGGGATTGCGTGGTCGCTCACCAGCACGCGCCAGCGCGCGCTCGCGATGGCGTGGGACATGACCGCCGCGCTGCGCCAGACCAACGAGCAATTGCAACGCGTGATCGCGGAGCGCCAGCGCGCCGAGCAGGCGACCAAGGACTCGCAAGCCCTCTATCATGCGTTGGTAGAAAGTTTGCCGCTGCACATCGTGCGCAAGGATTTGCAGGGCCGCATCACGTTTGCAAATCAGCGCTTCTGCAATGAAATCGGACGTTCGCTCAAGGAAATCAGCGGCAAGACCAACGCCGATCTTTTTTCCGCCGAACTCGCGCGCGATCACGAACGTAACGATTCACGGGTGATCGAAACCGGCGATACGCTCGAAGCCGTGGAAGAAATCCAGGATGCCGCCGGGCAAAAGAAGAAGGTGAAAGCCATCAAGGTCGCCGCGCGCGATGGCGAGGGAAACGTCACGGGCCTGCTCGCAATTTTGTGGGAGCTGCCGTGACCCGCCTCGCGCGAAAACCGAACCCGCCGCCTCTCTCTTAATCTTAATCTTCGTAGGCACGGCCTGAGATTAAGATTAAGAACAAGATTAAGATTAAGAAGCGAACCAGTCCGCGCTTGCCACGACTCCGGCCTCGCTCGAAACTTTCCCGCGTGATCGTTGAACTCATCAACACCGGACAGGAACTTCTGCTGGGCCGCGTGCTCAACACCCACCAACAATGGCTGGGCCGGCAACTGGCGGATCTCGGCCACACCGTGAGTCGTCAAGTCACCGTGCCGGACAAGGGCGCGGACATTCAGCAAGCCGTGCGCGAGTCGCTCACGCGCGCGGATCTCGTCATCACCACCGGCGGACTCGGCCCGACCTCGGACGACCTCACGCGCGAGTTCATCGCCCGATTGCTGAACCTGCCGCTGCACGAACACGCGCCCACGCTCGCGGCGATTGAACATTTTTTTGCGTCGCGCAACCGGCCCATGCCCGTCAGCAATCGCGTGCAGGCCCTCGTGCCCGAGGGCGCGCTGGTGTTGGAGAATCCGAACGGCACGGCGCCGGGACTGGCTTTGCACGTTAAGCCGAATTCATTTCGCGCGGATGAAAAGCCGACTTGGCTCGTCATGCTGCCCGGCCCGCCCCGCGAATTGCGGCCCATGTTTTCCAACGCGGTCGTCCCGCTGCTGCGCCGCGAGTTGCCGGTGGAAACCGAATTCATTTGCCGCACTTTGCGCACGAGCGGCGTGGGTGAATCTTCGCTGGCGGAGCGGATTGAAAAGCAGCTCGCGCCGCTGGTCGCTGCCGGGTTGGAACTAGGCTATTGCGCCCACACGTGGCAGGTGGACGTGCGCCTCGCGGCCCGCGGCCCGGGCGCGGCACAATCGGTTGCTGAAGCCGAGCGCGTCGTGCGCGAACAGCTCGGCAGTTTTATTTTCACCGATCAGGAGGAAAGTTTGGAAGCCGTCATCGTGCGCCTGATGACGGAACGCAAACTCACGCTCGCCCTCGCTGAATCCTGCACCGGCGGCGGCATGGCGCATCGCATCACGAATGTTCCGGGCGCGTCGGCTGTCTTGCTTGCCGGACTCGTGACTTACAGCAACGCGGCCAAACAAGAATTCCTCGGCGTGAAGGCCGAAACGCTGGCGGCGCACGGCGCGGTGAGCGAAGCCGTGGCTTGCGAAATGGCCGAAGGCGCGCGCCGGCAAACGGGCGCAGACCTGGCGCTGTCAGTCACGGGTATCGCCGGACCGGATGGTGGGTCGCCGGAAAAACCCGTCGGCACGGTTTTCATCGGCCTTGCGGACTCGACCGGAGTGCGTGCGGAAAAGTTTTTCAATCCCTACGACCGCGAGACCTTCAAAACGGCGACCGGCAATCAAGCCTTGGAGAAATTGCGGCGGAAGATTCTCGCGAAATAAGGCAACGAACATTCAACATTCAACATTCAACGCTCAACTTCGAAGGACTGACGAACTCACGGTTCATTCGGCGTTGGGCGTTGAATGTTGAATGTTGAATGCTTTTTTCACTCCCC
>SCTL01000437.1 GCA_004297495.1 Verrucomicrobiota bacterium | reverse complement strand
GACGACCTCAAGGTGATGCTCGAACTGGGCCAGGCCGAACCGGCGGACGCGCAGTTGAAGATTCAACAGGAACTCGAGCGCGACACGGCGAAATTTCTCAAGGAACTGGAAGCGTTCGAGCTTCGCGTCTTCCTCAACGGGCCGACCGACCGGAACAATTGCATCTTCGCCATCAACGCCGGCGCGGGCGGCACAGAGGCGCAGGATTGGGCGGAAATGCTTTTCCGCATGTATCAGCGCTGGGCCGAATCGCGCGGTTGGGAAGTGGAAGTCGAGGACGCGCTGCCCGGCGAAGGCGCTGGTCTCAAGAGCGTCACGATGCTCATCAAAGGCGAAAACGCCTACGGTTTTTGCAAAGCCGAGCGCGGCGTGCATCGGCTCGTTCGCATTTCGCCGTTCGATTCCAACAAGCGTCGTCACACGAGTTTTTCCAGCGTGGACGTGATCGCGGAAGTTGAGGAGGAAGGCGAGATCGTGCTGCCGCCGGGGGAACTGCGCGTGGACACATATCGTTCCGGCGGCAAAGGCGGGCAGAACGTGAACAAGGTGGAAACCGCCGTGCGCATCACACACATCCCAACCGGCACGGTGGCCGCGTCGCAGAACCAACGCTCGCAACATCAGAATCGCGCGACGGCGATGAAGATGTTGCTCTCCAAACTTCTCGCGCAACGCGAAGACGCGCAGCGCGCCGAGCAGGAGCGGTTCTACGGCGAGAAAGGCAGCATCTCGTGGGGCAACCAGATTCGCAGCTACGTGTTTCAACCGTACCGCATGGTCAAAGACCTCCGCACCGGCGTCGAGACGAGCAACGTGCAGGCGGTGATGGATGGCGAACTGGATCCGTTCGTGAACGGCTGGCTGCGCGCCGGCCAACCGCTCAAGCGGATGCAAGGCGTGAAGGACGACGAGGAATAAGTCCGAGTCACTCCGGACTTTTTTTAGCCCGCAGTCAAACGTCGCGCCTCAAGGCCGCACGGTGGGATCGCCTAAATTCACGACCTGACGAATCAGGTAGCAACCCCGCAGGTCGGAGTCATACACATACATCGTCCCGGAATCCGGATCGAAGAATCCAGTGCCGCCGTTCGGATACGCAATCACCTGGACGCGCGACCAGTCTTTCTTGGCGGTTTCCTTGCCTTTCTCCGCCGCGCCAAGGCCGACCGCCGCCGCGAATCCGAGCAACGCGCCCGCCGTCAGCGCCAGAGTGGTTTGTTGGTTCAGTTTCATAATTTTATTTTCCCGAGTGGTTGATGTTCTCGTTCGGCGCCAATTTGAACCGGACCGGGCCAACCCGCAACTCGCGCTGACGAATATGCTTTGCGCGCCGCGCGCCTTTGGCAAAGAATTCCGGCGTGAACATTCTCGACACCATCGTGGCGCAAAAGCGGCTGGAAGTTGCGCAACTGCCCGCGCGCGTCATTGCGGCCGGTGATTTGCACGACGCCATGCTGGAGCGCGACGAGCGGCGGGATTTTCTGGCGGCGTTGAAGCAGCCCCGGCGCGGAAACCTCGCGTTGATTGCCGAGGTGAAGAAAGCCTCGCCGTCCGCGGGGGTCATCTGCCCGGACTTCGACCCGGTCCGCATCGCGAAGGAGTATGAGGCGGCGGGCGCGAGTTGCCTCTCGGTGTTGACGGACGAAAAGTTTTTCCAAGGCTCGCTCGATTATCTGCGGCAGATTCGCGAGGCCGTGAAGCTGCCGTTGTTGCGGAAGGATTTCATCATTGATGAACGGCAGATTCTGGAAGCCGTCGAGTGGGGCGCGGATGCCATTCTGCTGATCGTCGCGATTCTGGATGACGAGCGGTTGAAGCATTTTCACGCAATGGCAACGGAGGCGGGCCTGGCCGTGCTGGTGGAAGTTCACGATGAACCGGAACTCGATCGTGCGCTGAAAATCGGAGCCGCCTTGATCGGGGTCAACAACCGCGATTTGAAAACTTTCAAGGTGGACCTGGCCACGACCGAACGGTTGGCGGAGAAATTGTTTTCTGCGCGCGCGGCCCGCCCATCCGCGCTCCTGGTCGCGGAGAGTGGAATTCACACGCGGGCCGATGCGGAACGTCTGGCGCGGGCCGGAGCGGGTGCGATTCTGGTAGGGGAAAGTTTGGCGCGCAGCGGAACGATCGCCGGCAAAGTGGCGGAGTTGCTTGAGGCTCGCTAAAACAAAAAAGCCGCCCGGGACGGGCGGCTCTTGAGAGATTTTTGTATTACACCTTCCTGCGACGCGCAGCCCAGGCGATTATCCCAAGACCCGCACCCATCAAGGCCACCGAAGTAGGTTCAGGCACTGCGCTCACAACAATGTTGTCGAAAATGGAAGCGATCAAGAAGTCGTTCGCGTCCGTCGAACTGGAATTGTTGATGTCAAAAAGACCGAGAAAAATGTTGGTCGAGAGCGTTGTCAGGGGAGTTCTGTTCACAGAAGCAATCAAGGACCCGTCCAAGTACCAACTCACGATACTGTTCGTATTGATGATCAGCACATCGCGCCACGCAAAGCCTGCTGTTCCAGCCGGGGTGGTTCCGGTCTGGCCCGGATAGAGCGTAACTTGCGCGGCCGGAGCCGAGGCGCCGCCGTACCGGGAAGTGTAGTAAGCGTTTGCCGCACTCAAGCTGCCCGCCGCATAGACTCCCGAGGCCGCACCGGCAAGAGTATTGTTCGTATAGCAGCGATAGGCGCTGGCGCTTCCTGCGTCCGTTCCCGCGCCGAACATGATGCTTGAACTGCTACCCGCCCACTGCGCGGTCAATCCGGTAGTACCAATGCCAAAGCTTCCGATCTGTGTGCTGCCACTCCCACCCGTGCCAAGCGGTCCATTGTAATTGAGCCACATGTCAAACCGCACGGTGTAATCTCCCGTAAAGCCCTGGCCGATTGGGGTGGCACTGATGCCTTGTTGGACGCCGGCCGATTGGTTGGCGAGAAAACGAATCCCCCGCGTGCTGCCCCCAGTGGAATGCGGAGCGGATGGTATCCCCAACGTGCTATAATCGAAGAAGACATTGGCGAATGCGTCCGCGCCAGACAATTTCACCGACCAGTTGGCCGTATGATCCGTATCGAAATCCTCGGAATACAATTGGGCGCGCGCAGTGGTGCACAGGGAGATACCAATAACCAGACTGGTTCCAAAAAGAAAAACTTTGGGCTTCATAGGTTGAGCGACTGACTAACTTGCCTTGTTTTCGGTGAAATGAGCGGGAGATGCAAGGAATTTCTTACCCTGATTATTACTGAGTTATTCACCTCCACCCGCCAACCAATTCGACATTCGACATCCCGCCTCGTCTTTCCCATATTCCCCGCGCATGAAGTCAATGACGGGACATGGCCGGGGCGAGGCAGCGCGCGACGGCTTCAAAATCACCGTGGAAATCAACTCCGTGAACCGCAAGCAGGCGGAGATTTCCCTCAATCTGCCGCGCGAAATGGAAATGCTCGAAGCGCAGGTCCGTGAAGTCATTCACCGGCAGATCGCGCGCGGCCGGCTGACCGTACGCGTCACTTTGCACGCCGGAACGGGCAAAGCCTCGGCGCGGATGCACCTGAATCTCCCGCTCGCCAAGGCTTACGCGCAGGAACTCCGCCGCATGGCCAAGCAGCTCGGCATGGACGCCAGCGTCACTCTGGATCAAGTCTTGCGCGCTCCCGGTGTTTTTCAGACCGACGAAGAATTGGCTGACACCGAAGACCTTTGGCCTTCAGTTCAAAAGGCGCTCGAAGCCGCACTCGCGGCGTTGATCAAGATGCGCACGCGCGAGGGGACTCATCTCGCGCAAGACCTCGCCAAGCGAATCGAAGTCATGCACGCCAGCGTGGAACGCGTCCAAAAACAAGCGCCGAAGTCGGCGGAGAATTATCGGCGGCAGCTCGTCGAACGCATTCAGGGCGCGGGCCTGCCCACGCCGCCGGAAAACGACGAGCGTTTGCTGCGCGAAGTCGTCCTCTTCGCCGACCGCTCGGACATCACCGAGGAATTGACCCGCCTGCAAAGTCACTTCCAACAGTTCGACGACTGCCGAAAATCCGGCGAACCCGTCGGGCGCACGCTGGATTTTCTCGCGCAAGAGATGAATCGCGAGATCAACACCATCGGCTCGAAAGCGAACGACGCGCTCATCTCGCGCGAAGTTGTCACGCTCAAAGCCGAGTTGGAACGCTTTCGCGAACAAGCTCAGAACGTCGAGTAATTTTCCCCATGTCCGACAACTTCGCCAACCCGTTGCTCATCGTCATCTCCGCTCCCTCGGGCGGCGGCAAGACCACGCTCTGCCAGCAACTGCTCGCCGCGCGCGCCGACATGACGAGGGCTGTGACTTGCACCACCCGAGAGCCGCGCAAAGGCGAGAAGGACGGCGTGGATTATTATTTTCTGGATGCCGGCTCGTTTCTCAAACGCGTGCAGGCGGGAAACTTTCTCGAACACGCCACGGTCTATGGCAACAGCTACGGCACGCTCAAATCCGAAGTCATGAGCAAGCTGCGCACGGGCAAGGACGTGTTGCTCAACGTGGACGTGCAGGGCGCCAACTCGATCCGCCAGCAAGCCGAAGAAGAGAGCGAACTCAAACGCTCGCTCGTGTCGGTGTTCCTGACGCCGGCTTCCACCACGATTCTCGAACAACGCTTGCGCAAGCGCGGACAGGATTCCGGTGCCGTGATCCAGAAACGGCTCGGCGTGGCGCGGCAGGAGATTGCTCAATGGCGCAATTTCGACTACCTCATCATCAGTCGCGGGATCAATGACGACCTGCGGCAGATGCAGGCGATTGTCGAAGCGGAAAAAATGCGGGTGGCGCGAGCGACGCCGCCGGAGTTTTGATTTGGGCTAAAGCTGACTGTCAGGTGACACATGCAAACCGCACCATTGCTTACCGTCCTCTCAGTTGGTTTCCTGCTGGGTTGCGAGAGCACTAAACTCAACCCGCTTGCTCAAGAACCTCAGGCTTCTCAAAATGCTTACATGCCCAAGTTGAGTACGGCGGAAAAAATTCCTCCGAGTAACAAACTCGGAACCGCTTACCGCTTTACAGAAGAGCAGCTTGCTCGTATTGCGCGTACGAACCTGGAGACAAATCGGCTTGTTACGTACCTTGAGCAGAGATGGCCCGTCGAGCGACTCAAAGCTTACTGCGTCAAGGCGAACATTTTTCCAGAGGGGTGTCAGAACTTAGTTGCTCTTAAGTGTCCGGTCGAAACGGATCTGCATCGATGGAAAAGTCACGGGTTTGATCGAATTTGGGTGTACGTTGGCGAAGACGACGGACGAAGCACATACTTCGAGG
>SCTL01000436.1 GCA_004297495.1 Verrucomicrobiota bacterium | reverse complement strand
CTCTCCGCGCATGGTGGTGTCGGACTGAAGAATTGCCTGCCTCCAGCAAAGACTCGCTCTGAACAAGCACGTCAGAAACTACCGCAAACAACTCAGGCATTGACGCGCTTCCGGTAGAAGAAATAAATCGGCGTGCCCACCAGCACCAGCGCCACGCCGAAGACGGAGTTGATCAGCGCCGGTTTGCCCGCCGCCATTGCCGCGCGATACGTCACGACGTCGTTGTAGACCGTGAAGCCCAGAAACGTCAGCGCGAAGAGGATGAACACCCACGGCACGACCGGATAGCCCGGCACGACATACGATCTCTCCGATCGTAGCAGCCGACGTGAGTCGGCTCTAATATCTTCCAGAGGTTCATGGAGCGGACTCACGTCCGCTGCTACAACTTTTGAGTTGAGGGGAATTTTCTTTCGCATCACGAACACGCCATACGCGCCGGCAGCGTAGAAAATCCACGTCACGAAGATGAGCGTGTCCGTCAGCGTGTCGAACGTGCCGCTGAACAACAGCGCCACGCTCCACACGCCTTGCACCGCCAGCGACGCGCCCGGCGTGTGAAACCGCGGATGCACACGCGCGAGGAATCGGGGCGCCGCTCCATCCCGCGCCATCGCGTAGTAAGCCCGGGCCGTGGTGAGGATGATGGCGTTGGCCGCGCCGAGCGTGGAGATCATCACGAGCGCCGCCACCCAAAGACTGCCGCCGCGGAAGATTTTTCCCGCCACGGTGGCGGCAACGAGTTTGGATTTCGCCATCGCATCCACGGGCAGTACCCAAAGATAGGCCACGTTCATCAACACGTAGATCGCCGTGACCGCGAGCATGCCCCACAACAGACCGAGCGGGATGTTGCGCTGCGGCTCTTTCACTTCGCCCGCGATGTAGGTGAGCTTGTTCCAGCCGTCGTAAGCCCAGAACGCGCCTTGCAACGCCGCCGCAATGCCGGCGAACAACGCGAGTCCGCTCAAGTGAACGGTCGCACTCGGCGTGGTGAAGTTTGCCGCGCCACCGGCAGTGGGCAGCAGAAACGCGCCGGCCATGAGCAGCAGCATCGCCGCGACTTTGGCGATGGTGAAAATGTTTTGCACGATGCCGCCAAAGCGCACGCCGAGATAATTCACCGCCGTCAGCGCAACGATCAACGCGGCAGCAAGACCTTTCGTGCCGATTTCTGCGAGCGGCGAGACGTCGCCGATGCCCCACAAGTGGAAATGCCAGCCAGCGAGTTCGGGAGAAAACTCCGGCAGCCTCACGAACTGCGTCGCGTATTCCGCGAATACATAAGCGACGGCGGCGATGGAGCCGCATTGGATGATGGCGAAGATGGCCCAGCCGTAGAGGAACGCGAAGAACGGCCCATACATGCGCTCGAAATAGACATATTGCCCGCCGGTCTCGGGAATGAGGCTGGCGATCTCGGCGTTAGTGAGCGCGCCAAAGAGCGTGATGACGCCCGCGAGAATCCAGACGAGCATGAGCAATTCCGGCGAGCCGAGTTGCGCGGCCATCACGCCTGACTTGCGAAAAATCCCCGAACCGATCACGCCGCCCACGACGAGCATGATGGTGGAAAACAAGCCGAGCGTGGGGAGCAGGCCAACGTTACGATTCGTGGATTGTGATTTGTCGTCGGTCATGCGCGCAAGTCGTCACGGAAAATGGACGAGTGGCTGGCACTGGTGATTGTCGAGACGATGAACGAAAGCGGTTGGGCTTCAAGGAGAATCTCCGAGTGCGCAACCGGAGCGCGGGCGGTCCCCGCCCACAGCGTGTCGCTCGTGAAAAAGAATCCGGTTAATCCCACACCTCGTGACACATTCACGCGCTGCGACGCGGGGACCGGTCGTGCTCCGCGTAGCAGCGCGAAGAAAAAATTGTCTGCCCGGGAAAAATTTATTCGCAAGCCAATTTTATTTCCGGCGCAAAACTTTTTTCAGAAAAATTTCTTGAGCTTGCACGCTCGCGGAGCAAAGTAGTGGCACAGAGAGTGCGAATGAAACAAGCACGTTGTTCTTTGGTAGCATTGAAGCGAATTTCCCTGCCCTGCGCGTGATGTTCCGACTAAATCCTTGAACCGTAGTTATACGATCCCGGGACACAAGTTGCGGTTGTGGCCGACAGGCCTTTACTGGAAGTCGAAAGCAACCCGGCCCGTCCCACATGTTACAAAACATGTTCATAGGATATGTCACACACGGCAAGGGTGGGGGCTATTTGGAAAGTTGAGAGTTGAGAGAAGGCCCGCATTGCGCGGGCCTTTTTCTTTTGGGCAACCGACTCGCTCGCTGCTACCATTTCCTCATGTCGCGTGATGACTTGTTTGCGACCACGCCGAGTCCCAATCTGGAACAGCCCGCTCCGGAATCCTCGGACCTGCCGCGCCATCAACCGCTCGCCGCGCGGATGCGGCCACGCTCGCTTGATGAATTCGTCGGGCAATCGCATATCCTGGGCGAAGGCCAATTGCTGCGCCGCGCCATCGAGGCGGACCGGATTCAATCGCTGATCTTTTACGGGCCGCCCGGCACGGGCAAAACTTCCCTCGCGCAAATCATCGCGCGGCAGACCAAGAGCAAATTCGAGCGGCTCAGTGGCGTGGAATCCAACGTCGCCGACATGCGCCGCGTGCTGGCCGGCGCGGCAAACCGGCTGGAAAACACCGGCCAGTCCACGATCCTCTTCATTGACGAGATTCATCGCTTCAACAAATCGCAACAGGATATTTTGCTGCCGGATGTCGAGAGCGGCGTGGTACGGCTCATCGGCGCGACGACGCACAATCCGTTCTTCTTCGTCAACTCGCCGCTCGTTTCGCGCTCGCAAATTTTTGAGCTGAAGCCGTTGAGCGAAGATGAATTGTTTGACTTGATCGCTCGCGCGCTGATGGATGCCGACCGCGGCATCGGCTTCATGAAGATCAAGATTGAGAAGGAGGCGGCACACCATCTCGCCAGACTTTCCGACGGCGACGCGCGCAAGGCGTTGAACTCGCTCGAAATTGCCGCGCTCACCACGCCGCCCGACGCCGACGGCGCAATCCGCATCACGCTCGCCGTGGCCGAGCAGAGCATCCAGAAAAAGGCCGTGGTCTATGACGGCGATGGCGACGCGCATTACGACACGATTTCCGCGTTCATCAAATCCATGCGCGGCAGCGATCCGGACGCGGCGCTTTACTGGCTGGCGAAAATGATCGAGGCCGGCGAAGACCCGCGCTTCATCGCCCGGCGCATCGTGATTCACGCGGCGGAAGACGTGGGCCTCGCCGACCCGATGGCGCTGGTGCTGGCGAACGCGGCGTTTCAAGCGGCGGAATTCATCGGCTGGCCCGAGGCGCGGATTCCGATTGCGGAAGCGACGATCTACATCGCCACGGCGAACAAGAGCAACAGCACGGTGGTGGCGATTGACAAGGCGCTGGAGGACGTGCACTCAGGTCGCACGCTGGCGGTGCCAGAACATTTGCGTGACGCGAGCTACAAGGGCGCGAAGCGGCTCGGCCACGGCGAGGGCTACAAATACGCGCACGACTTCGAGGGCCACTACGTGCCGCAGGATTATCTGGGTGCGGACAAGCGTTACTACGAACCGAGCGATCAAGGCGTGGAAAAGAAGATCAAGGAACGCCTCGACCAATGGCGGAAGCAAAAGGAAGCGGCGCAGAAAAAGTCCGCGACCGATTCGTAATCGAGGGCAGCGAGCGAGTAACGAGGACAGTCGCTCAGTCAGAGAGATGTTTTCGCTTCCGCGCGCGAACGATCAGCCATACTGAACCGACGCCAAAGAGCGAGATGACGGTGGGTTCCGGAATCATGTCGTAGCCGATGACGTCCAAGGTGAGATTGTCGGTTTGCGTGACCGGCATTCGTGAGCCGGCAGAATCAGGCAGATCCACGTAAGCGTTATAGGCATCAATGACGTTGTTGGTGGACCAGTCGTTGGGGTCGCCGCCGGGTTTGGCGTTGAACTCCGTGAACAGATTGGTGCCGTTATCGTAGGAAAACTTTACGCCCGAAACTCCGGCCCCGATGCTGGTGTTGCGGGTGTTCGCGGCCGTGTAGCGGAACAAATCCAGCAGGTAGTTGCCGTTGGCGGGAACGTCCAGCCACTCAATGCGGCCCATCGCCTCGGAGAGTTCGTGCTCGACGACGCCCACGAAGTCGTACTTGCCCGGGACGGCCCGGTTGTTCACATCGTAATTCAACACGCTCCAGGAATTGCTGCCGAAGTTGATTTTTCCGTCCACCGCACCATCGTTCGCCGCCACCAGGCCGATGGCTTTGGCGTTGGCGCGCGTCAGGTTCGTCAGGCCACCGAAAGGGTCGGCGCCGGCCACCGTCCCACTGCTGAAGGAAGTATAATCAGCCGCCGTCTTGCGGTCGGTGTTGAGTGCGGAACGAATGTTGGCGAAGGTGTTGGAGTACCCGGTGGAGATGCTGGAAGCGAAACCGCTGCCGGAAAAACCGCCGGCGTTGCCCCAATAGACGCTGATATTGACGGTCATCGGGTCGGTATAGGTGTTTTGAAAGTACTGGCCCGCCGCAGCAAAACCCTGTTGCACGGAGTAGGCACCAGCCGCGCCCATGATGTTCGTGAGGCTCGCATCGTAGCTGAAATTGAACGAGAGCGCGTGGGCCGACAGCGTCATGACCGCCGTAAGCAGCGCCAGCAAGTTTGTAAGGTTGATCGGGCTTCGGTACAGATTGCCCATGATAGGAGTCCTGATAATGTTTTTCATTTCTGAATCTGGGTTCTGATGGTTTCTAGCAGCGCACCTGCTTTGCGTCAAAGCTTTTTTTGAAATCAGTTGCAAATCGTTCGCTGCTTTTTCGCCAGACGGCTTCACACCATTGCCGAGCCCGGGCAAATGTGATTGAAAAGCCAGTCCGCCCGCCGCAGCTTTGTGGGCGTGAAATGTTTCTGGCCTTCGTCATGACCGAGCTGCTTGCCAATGCCAAAGCCATCTTGCGCAACGAAATCC
>SCTL01000435.1 GCA_004297495.1 Verrucomicrobiota bacterium | reverse complement strand
CTCGCGACCTTGCAACGCCAGCACCCAGCCGATGGTTAGCGCGCACCAATAAGTTGAAATGGCGAACGTGCCAATGGCGACCACAACGAGAAACTCGAAGGCGTGCCCGCCGGTGTTCACTCCGGTATAGCGGAGGAACGCCATGCGCGGGAGAAAAGTTCCCGTCCAACCCGTGTTGACCACCGCCCAGATGAGAAATGGAACGGCGAAACCTTTGATCATCCACTGGACGAGCCAGCGGCTGGTCTCGGGCTTTTCCGCGTCGCTGCTGAGGCGTTGCGTGAGAAACCAGCCGGCACTGAGAAAGATGCCGGCGATGACGAGGATGACGAAGACCAGGATGGAATCAACAAACCACATTGTGCGCGGCGCGTCAGGTTCGTGGGAGCGTTGGTGCCAGCGGAGGGGGTCGAACCCACACACTCTTTCGAGTACCAGATTTTGAGTCTAGCGCGTCTGCCAATTCCGCCACGCTGGCCACCAATGCTGAGACTATAAAAAGAAGCCCGACCCGAAGTAAATACAGTTTTGCCGGGGGGATTTCTTCGGGAGAGCGGAAGCGGGAGTGGAAACGCGCGGGTTTCCGAGCCGGCGGGCCACGACCACGCGGCGCAGTCATGCTTTGAAACCGGACACAGGGACTCCCGCGAAGCGAGTGAATGTCGGAAAAGTTTTCTCTTTGCAACTTGTGCCTCTGCGCGGGACGCTTGACACCGTAGCGCCGGCAATGGTTTTGCGAATCGAGTACAGGCGATTGCCCGAAACTGAGATGCGATGCGAAAGCGGCCATCGTCCCTGAGTTTTACCAAAATAGTTGGTGAACTTTTACGTCCGGTCGGTAACATCCGCCGCGTATGTTTTCTCTCCAGCAACTTTTCGGGAAGGGCGACAAATTCAACGAACTCCTCGTGTCCGCCGCGAAGGAATCCCACGAGAGCGTCCGGCTCGTCATTGAATTGATGAAGACCCCGCGTGACACGACGAAGTTTGACGATCTCGTCCTTGCTCGCCGCAAGGAAAAGAAAATCTCCGAGCAGATCAGCGAGGAACTGGTGAAAACTTTTGTCACCGGCCTCGAACGCGAGGACATCGAGGCGTTGGCGCGCGGGCTTTATCGGATTCCCAAGAGCGCGGAGAAACTGGCCGAGCGGTTCATGATGGCCGGCAAGCATGTCGAGGGCGTGGATTTCTCGAAGCAGGCGGACATGATGGAGAAGGCCACCGCCGCCGTGGACGAGATGATCAAGCAACTGAACGACATGGAAGATTTGGAGAAGGTCAAGGAGTTGAACGACCGGTTGCAGTATGTCGAAGGCGAGGCGGACAAATACATGAACGACCTGTTGCGCGAACTTTACAGCGGCAAGTATGACGCGATTCGCGCCATCGTCATCCGCGATCTTTATGAGTTGATCGAGAAAGTGGTGGACCGCTGCCGCGACGTCGGCAACGTGATGATGCACATCGTTCTGAAAAATTCCTGACGCCACGCGATGACTCTCATCCTGACCGTCATCTTCGTGGCGTTGGTGTTTGAATACATCAACGGCTTTCACGACACCGCGAATTCCATCGCCACGGTGGTTTCGACCAAAGTCCTTTCGCCGCGCCAGGCGGTGATTCTCGCGGCTTTCACGAATTTGCTTGGCGCGCTTTGGGGCACGGCGGTCGCCAAGACCATCGCCTCGGGTTTGGTGGACGCGAAGATCGTGACTTCGGAAATCATCGTCTGCGCGTTGCTTGGCGCCATCGTGTGGAATCTCATTACGTGGTGGGTGGGTCTGCCGTCGAGTTCCTCGCACGCACTCGTCGGCGGACTTTGCGGCGCGTGTCTCGCCGCCGCGCACAATCAGTGGAACGTCATCGTGTGGAGCATTCCCGGAAAGGAACATTGGTGGGAAGGCAAAGGCATTCTCTGGAAAGTCATCGTGCCGATGATCAGCTCGCCGGTCGTCGGCTTCACCGTCGGCTTCCTCATCATGGGCGCGCTCTATTTTCTGCTGCGCCACTGGCGGCCCGTGACGGTGAATCGCGTGTTCGGCAAGCTGCAATTGTTCAGCGCCGCCTACATGGGTTTCAGCCACGGCACCAACGACGCGCAGAAAACCATGGGCATCATCGCGCTCGCACTCGCCTCGGCCACGGCTACGGGAATTTTCGGCAACGTGCCTGAATGGCTGCACTTTCTGAAATTGCCCGCGCCGGAAGCCGGCCACTCGCTGGACATTCCGATTTGGATCAAAGTGATTTGCGCGCTGACGATGTGCGCGGGCACGGCGGCCGGCGGTTGGCGCATCATCAGAACGCTCGGTCACAAAATGGTGAAGCTCCATCCCGTCCACGGTTTCGCTGCGGAAGCCACGGGCGCGTCCGTGTTAGTCGTCGCCGCGCATTTCGGGATGCCCGTTTCCACCACGCACGCCATCACGACTTCGATCATGGGTGTGGGCTGCGCGAAGGGGTTCAATCATCTCAAACTGAAAGTTGTCGAACGAATCATCTGGGCTTGGGTGCTGACGATTCCCGCGAGCGGACTGGTGGCTTATGCACTTGTGCGGCTGGCGCGAGTGTGCGGCTGGATCGCGTGACCGGCGCGCGCCCGTCCCGGGCGCGCGCCGCCGACTTCGGAATTCTCCTCACCACTTGAACTCCATTCCCACATTCGACTTTCGCAAAACCAACGCTAAACTTCCCGCATGTCAGAAACGAAACTCAACGTCCTCTGCGTCGTCGGCAGTTTGAATGAAACTTCCGTGACGCGTGTCGTCATCAATGATGTGGCCGAGAAACTTCGCGCCGCTGGTTGCGCGGTGGACGTGCTCGATCTCGACAAG
>SCTL01000434.1 GCA_004297495.1 Verrucomicrobiota bacterium | reverse complement strand
ACCGACGTCATGCACCTGCTCTACGGACCGTTCCGGCAATTCTGGGTGGACTTGTGCGTCGTGCTGCTCGGCGCGCTGACGGGCTTGGTGCTCGGGTTCGTGTCGCTCTATCTGATGCAATCGGTGGTGCGCCGCGTGTGGGGACAGATCGTGAGCTGGCTGTTCATCGCGGCGGTGGCGGGCCTCAGCGGATTCGGAATTTATCTCGGCAGATTTCTGCGCTTCAACAGTTGGGACATCATCGCCAAACCGTTCAAACTGTTCGACGGCGTGAGTGCATGGATGGCGAATCCGACGGCGAATTCCGTCACGTTCGGTTTCCCGGTGTTGTTCGCCACGTTTGTGTTTCTCGCGTACGTGATGCTCTTTGCGCTGACGCATCTGCCGCGCATGGGCGCGCTGACCAGCGAAACGGAAACGCCCGCGCTGGCTCCGGCGACGACGGCAGGTTGAACCTGGAACGGAAAGGTTTTCTCCGGCGGCCACCTCCACTGAAGAGCATCCCAGTTTTGGTCGCACGCCGACCGCGTCGGGAAGCAGTCCCGGAGGGACTTTTCGAGAATAGCCCGGCGTTTCAACGCCGGGAAGACCGCCGTCCTCACGCAAGTCCCGGAGGGACGGCTGACCGCGGTTGCCATCCCTGCCTCGATCGTCCCTGCGGGACTCGGCGTATCCGCTCACGTTTCCCGGCATTGAAATGCCGGGCTATTCTCAGATGTTCCTTCGGAACATAAATCGGCTGACCTGTTCAAAAACTGAACTGCGCCCATCCGCCGAACTACGAACAAAAAAGGAATTGAGTCCCGTCCGCAATCGCGGCAAGGTGAGCCCGCAATCATGAAACTAAAACACCGACGCGTGCTGCTCGCCTTGGGCTGGTATGATTACCGGTTGCATCGGGGCATCGAACGTTACGCGCAGGACCACGGCTGGTCGCTCTCCGCCAATCTCACCCGCGAACGCGTCATCCCGTGGGGCTGGGACGGCGATGGCATCCTCGCCTGGCTCGGCGCGGGCGATGAACTCGCGGAATTCGTCGTGGACTCCAAGAAGCCCACGGTGGATTTCAGCTTTCGCCGGCCGCACCTGCAATTTCCCCGCGTGCTCGAAGACCACGCCCACGCCGCCCGCGTCGTGGCGGAACATTTTCTCATCCGCGGCTTCACGCACTTCGTTTATTACAGCGACACCTACAACTGGTCCTACGAGGAGCGGGGTGAAGGCTTCATCCGCGCGCTGCGCGAGGCCGGGCATTTTTGCGCGTGGTTGCGCTGGCAGGAACCCAGCCGCAACGCCCGGGGACGCGAACTCTGGCGGCGCAAACGCCAGTGGCTGATGTCGGAATTAAAAAAGTTTCCCAAACCCGTCGCCGTTTTCGCCGCCAACGATGAACACGCGCTCGACGTCGTGGAAGCCTGTCAGAACGCCGGGCTGGTCGTGCCCGAACAGGTCGCCATCGTCGGCGCGGAAAATTACCTGCTCGCGCCCGACGCCATGACGACGCCGATTTCGAGCGTGGACACGAACCTCGAATTGCTCGGCTACAGCGGCGCGGAATTGCTGGATCAACTCATGCACGGCCAGCGTTCGCCCCGCGAGCCGTTGCGCATTCCCGCCGCCGGCATCATCACGCGCAAGAGCAGCGACCTGCTGGCCGTGGCGCACAAGGGCGTGGCGCGCAGCCTCCGCTTCATCTGGGAACACAGCCACGAACCCATCAGCGTCAAGGACCTCATCGGCGTGGCGGCGATGTCGCGGCGCGGATTGCACAAGGCATTCATGGAACACATCGGGCGCACGCCCGGGCAGGAGATTCACCGCGTCCGCATCGAGCGCGCGAAAAAACTGCTGGCCGAATCCGATCACAAGATGGAAGTGCTCGCCGGCATGTGCGGCTACCAGAGCGCCAACAGTTTTTGCGTCGCGTTCAAACAATCCACCGGCCAGTCGCCGAAACAATTCCGCGACCGGATGAACCGGTGAGACGGGTGAACCGAAGCCAGGCAGTTGGAACAGGAGCAAACGGAGGAAACAGAGAGCCGCGCATCAATCCGTTAAACAAGCCTGCGTTGACCGCTGCTGAGTGATTCCGTAGCCTGCCATGCAAAGCCGATAATCCTAGTTGCAGAACTCTCAGGAAATTGCATGAACCGTGAATCATCAGACATGGCAAATAGGCCGGTTGAAATTGACCGCAAGGAATTACTCGCGACGCTTGATTGGGAAATAGCCGACTGGGAAAGAGTAATCGCCAGGCCAGGTGCGACGTGGTGGGCCCTCGCCGCCAGCACTGTAGCGGTGTTCTTTTACGTGTTGAATAGCTTGCAGTTCGCAACTCAGAACATTGAGTTGATTGTTTCAGTTTTTGTTACTTCTT
>SCTL01000433.1 GCA_004297495.1 Verrucomicrobiota bacterium | reverse complement strand
ACTTCGGCGGCAATCCGTGCTGCATCCTGATGGTCGGCTTGCACGGCGCGGGCAAGACGACTTCCTCCGGCAAACTCGCACGACTCATCCAGAAACAAGGACGCCAGCCGTTGCTCGTCGCGGCGGATGTTTATCGTCCGGCGGCGATGGACCAATTGGAAACGCTCGGCAAACAACTCGACCTGCCGGTGTTCGTGAAGCGCGGCGAGACGGACGTTTTGAAGATCGCGCGCGAGGCCCTCGACTTCGCGAAGGCGAACAATCGCAACACAATCATCTTCGACACCGCCGGGCGTTTGCAGATTGATGAACCGCTCGTGCAGGAACTCGTCCGTCTGCGCGACCTCGTGAAGCCGCAGGAAATTCTCCTCGTGCTCGACGCGGCGACGGGCCAGGAGGCGGTGAACGTGGCGACGCATTTCGATCAGGCATTGAGTATCACCGGCTCGATCCTCACCAAGCTGGACGGCGACGCGCGCGGCGGCGCGGCGTTGAGCATGAAGTCTGTCACCGGCAAGCCCATCAAGTTCGCGGGCGTCGGCGAAAAGCTGGACGAGTTCGAGGCGTTTCATCCCGAGCGCATGGCTTCGCGCATCCTCGGCATGGGCGACGTGGTGAGTCTCGTTGAGAAAGCCGCCGAAGCCGTGGACCTTGAGGACGCCAAGCGCATGGAGGAAAAGATGCGCAAGGGGCAATTCACGCTGGAGGATTTTCTCGAGCAGTTGCGCCAGATGAAAAAACTCGGCCCGCTCGACAGCATCATGAAGATGCTGCCTGGCGGCGCGGAGGCGTTGAAGCAGGTGGACATCGGCAAACAGGAAAGGGAATTCAAGCGGATGGAGGCGATGATTTGCGCGATGACGCCGAAAGAACGCAACGCGCCGCAAATCCTGAACGCGAGCCGGCGACGCCGCATCGCCGCCGGCAGCGGCGTGACCGTGACGGAGTTGAACACGATGCTCAACAAGTTCGCCGGGATGCAGCAGATGATGAAAAAGATGGGCAGGTTTCAGAAAATGATGTCGCGCATGGGCGGTGGGATGCCGGGGATGATGGGGCGTTAACTCGCGCGGAAGTCAGAAGCAAAAGCCAACTGCTCACAAGTCAAAGGTGAGTTTGAGCAGGAGACAACGGGGCAAACGGAGAGTCGCCGTGCTGCATCGCGTTTGGGCTGGCGGTGACATCGCTCATGGATTGCCTTTCACCGGGAGAACCGCTTCGCTGCTCAAGCGAAATAATTAAACCCACTTTACAGCCCGTCCAAATCCGCCAACCTGACGGCATGAAGAAATTTCTCTTCACCGTTCTCGTGCTGGGCCTGTGTTTCAGTCCGTTCGCTGCCCGCGCGGCGGAAGCGCAATCCGGCGGCAATCTGCCCGGCAGGAAAATCGCCGAGACCGTCTCGATGATTACCGGTGTGGCCATCTCGCCGTTGCTCGGCGTGGGCGCGGTCGGAGCTTACCAGTGGTGGCAGGCCAAGACGCCGGAACAAAAAGCCAGGCTTCCGTGGTTCGCCAATCCGACGTTCTGGATTCCGGCGCTCTTGCTCGTCGCCGCGTGCGTGGTGAAGGACACCGCCGGTACGGTGTTGCCCACGGCGGCGAAGAAACCATTGGACGTGGCCGAAGCCGTGGAGCACAAAGTCAGCGGCCTCGTGGCGGCCGGTGCGTTCGTGCCCATCGCGGCGGCGATTTTTCATTCCAGCAATCCCGGCGATGGCGCGTCACTCAGCGCCGCCGGATTCGCTGCCATTGATCTGCACTGGCTTTACAACGCCCTCATGGTGCCGATCTCGCTCGCCGCCTTCGCCGTCGTCTTCCTCGCCTCCAACGCCATCAACATTCTCATCCTGCTCAGTCCGTTCACCACCGTGGACGCCGCGCTCAAGGCTTTTCGCGCCGCCATCCTCGCCAGCATCGCGGGCACGTCGCTGGCGAATCCGTGGATCGGCCTCGTGTGGGCGCTCGTCGTCATCCTGCTGTCGTGGCTCATCGCGGGTTGGTCGTTCCGCCTCTCGCACTTCGGCATGGTTTTCGTGTGGGATTTTTTCACGCTGCGCCGCGCCCGCTTCACGCCGGACAAGGTGGCGAACAAAATGTTCCTCGGGCGCAACATCAACGAGGTTCCCGCGCGCACCTACGGCAAACTCAGCCGTGATGAAAAGGGAAACCTCGTCCTGAAATATCGTCCGTGGCTCGTGCTGGCCGAACGCACGCTCACGTTGCCCGAAGCCAAATATGCCGTGGGCAAAGGCGCGTTCACTTCCGAGATTCTGGAACTGCAAGGCGACGAATCCAAAACCGCCTGCCTGCTTCCGCCGCGCTATCGTTCGCACGAAGAAGAGCTCGTGACGATCTACGGCTTCGTGGATGTACGCCCCA
>SCTL01000041.1 GCA_004297495.1 Verrucomicrobiota bacterium | reverse complement strand
TGATGAGCGTGTAGGTGCCGGGGCCGAAGCCGCCCGCGTTGGTGATTGTCAGCGTGCCGCCGAGGGTGAGATCGCCACCCGCGACGAGATGATCGCTGTTCGTGCCGAGATCGAACTTGAGCGCGGCATCGTCGAGCACGAGTTGATCGCCGATGGTCAGCGTGCCGGGGCCGCCAATGCCGGGTTGAACCACACCGCCGGACGCGACCCAGAGGGAACCGCCAATCGTTCCGTCGCCGGAAACCGTGCATAGGGGGAAAACTGAAACCTTGTTAGTTCCCGTGGCGCTGCCGGTCGTGTTGCGAATGGCCAATCCGCCCTTGAGAACTCTGGTTTCGCCGGTGTAGCCGTTGGTGTTGGAAACGGTAAGCGTTCCAGTTCCTTCCTTCACCAAGCCCGCCGCGCCATTGATGGAGCCGGTTCCGCTGAACTCGTAATTTAGATCCGCAGAAACCTCAACCGAGCCGGGCAGCAAACTGCCTTGAAGATGAATCGCCGGCGTCGCCGAACCGCTGTCATCGAAGACCGCGTCGTCGCCATTGGTGAACGCGACGGCACTGATGCCATCGAACCAGTTGGTGCTCACGCCCGCGTCCCAATTATTCGTCGTGCCATCGCCCTGCCAGACCAGGTAGGGAAGCTGGCTGGTAGTTTGTTCAATGCGGTAGTTGTCGAAATAGGCGATGCCGGCGTTGTTGTTGGTCGTGTCGAGGGCCAGTGTTGCGAGCGGCCCGTCGGTGAACTGCGTGGCGTTGGTATTAACAAAACCTTCCGTGTGGACGAGGTCGTCATCGGCAAACAACGAGCAAGTCTTGGCGGTGAAGTTGATCGCCAGGCGGTAGTGATGGTGGCGAATGACATCGAGGTAGGTGCCGGTGCCGACGAACGCGCCGGTGTTCGCCGCGTGGCAGAGGAGTTGCCCCGTGCTGGCGTCCAGCAACAGGCTCCCGATGAGTTTCGGCGGGCCCGCGCTGGCGTCGTAGGCTTCGATGCCGAAGAGCGGGCCGAATTCGTTCGCTGCGCGCACCGCGCGCATGTCGAAGTAAACGTTGACGACGTTGTTGAGTCCGGCGGGCGTGACAGACTTAACGACGCCCCATCGAGTGTTGCCGGTGGCACCCGCCGCGCGCGTGATCTTGACGGATTGATTGCCCTCGACGGAGTTGGCCGTCGTGACTTGTGCAGTGCTGGTGCCGTTGTCCTGCGCCCACGGGCCGTTGCCAAGTGGGGCCGCATCCTGGCCATCGAGATTTTGCGACGGGGTGAAAGTCTCGAAACCGCCGCTGTTGTAGATGGTCGTGGCTTGCGCCGACGCGAGCCAACCGAAAAGCAGACCAAAGGTACCGAAAGAAAAGATCGTTTTGGAAATTTTCATATTCATGGTGATTGGTGGTTGGCGATTCAATAGGCGGAGCGAACTGAGAGTCCCGGTTGCGGCATTGTCGGTGCGATCACATGAGTCGCGAGATTTTCCAGGCCGGGCGTCTTGAGCACGAGCCGCGTCACGCGCTTTGCATATTCGTTCGCGCCATAAGGACAGAGATGGATGTAATCATTCACCGTCCCATCCGGGTTGGTCCGATACCATTGCGTTCCCACTGGCAACCGCTCGGTGGTCGGATCGCCGTCGTCCGGCAGCGGGCCGAGCGCGGTCAGGTAGTCGATGCTCTCCTTGTTGAGGTCCACCACCGGCACGCCCAACTCCCAGCCGAGTTCGCGGTCGGCTTGCGGATAGCCCTGCACGCTGTTGGAGAACTGGCCGTTCATATCATAGGTGCATTTGATCTGGCCGGGAACCAAAACGGGAATGCCGCCCCGCTTCCGGGCTTCGTTGATGTAGATGCGCGTCCACGCCTTGTGGGTGGTCTCCGGACTGGTCTTGCGGTTGTTGTAGGGGTTCGGATCGTTGGCACTCGGGACGGTATCCGCGGAGTCATTGATGGCGAACATGACGAAGAGGTAGTCGCCGGCTTTGATTCGGTTAAGGATTGCGTCGAGCACCCCTTCCTCGGCGAAGCTCCGGGAGCTGCGTCCGGCCAATGCTTGGTTGTCTATGATGATGCCGTTGTCGAAGTGGAAATGCAGTGCCTCCCCCCAGCCCATGTAAACAAGGCCGGTTGGAAACGGCGGGTAAGTTAACGTGTAGTAGCTCGCCACAGTGGAGTCGCTGGCGGTGTAGAGAACCGGCTTGGCGTTCCACTCTGCGTCCGAGACTGGCTCGATGGTGAGCGCATTGATGACGGCGATGCTCGCGATGAACTCGAAGCGGATGCGCCCGCTCTTCTGCATCGGGAAAGGTTTTCCATCCCGATCAACACGAGTTGAGGAAAAGGCCTCCTTGCCGGATTCATACAGGACGGAAACTTTCGACCAGTGTCCGGCCGACGCGCCCATGCCGGGAATGATTGGAATTCCATCCGCGCGCACCGTGATGCCGGATTTGGCGGTACTGTCGCCCACGAGAAACGTGAGGCGATACTTGCCGTTGGGGATATCCACATAGAACGCGTTGCCCGCATTCACCAGACAGAAGTCGCGTTCAAGACTTTCCTCGCCGCTGCCGGTGCCGGTCGCACCGCGGTCGCGGGAATCGGCGCCCGTCTTGCCCCAACCGTAACCGGTGCTCGGCAAGTAGAGCGTGCTCGGCGACACGCGGGTATAGCCCGGCTGCACCGGGCTGCTGGCGGTGCCGAAGTCGAATTTCATCGGCACGCCAGACGTGCGGTAGGGGCCGTTCGCAACGGTCGCACTTTCGCTCGGCAGGTCGTAGTAAACGAAGCGATTCCAGTCCGAGCGGTTCGGGGTGTGGGAGTCCGGCGGTGCGTCGCTCGTGATAACACCCGGTCCCGGCGGCGTGGGCGGGACCGGCGCATCGCCGGTGGTGGGATAAACCACGGTTGGATTCTCGGGCACCGGCGGGCTATAGACGTAAGGATCGTTGTCGAAGGAGACTTGGGGATTTGTCGGATTAACTGCATAGACGGTCAGCAACGGCCCGGGTTCATTGGTGTGCGCCAACGCAGACAGCGCAAGGCTGGTGATGAGAACCAGCGAAAAAGCCAGCTTCATATGGGTGGTTGTCTTCATAGGTGGGTTCTAAGTTTTTTGGGTGCTCTCGATTGTTCTGGCTTGGGAGGACAACGTTTATTTGGGTTGAACCAAGATTAGTCCCGCGTCACTTCACCAATCGGATGCGGTAGTAGCGGGCCGGGCCGTTGACCGCGCCCACATCCACGTAGTTGGTCGTCACATCTCCGCTGCCCCCGATATAGATTGGTCCGCTGATGTCGGCGAACGTCGGGGTGATGCCGCCGTTGTCGTCACCGGCGGATGACTGCACGACATTGGTGTGACCGCCGCCGGTGGTCCAAGTGATTCCCGCGTCGTTGGTGGCCACCATCAGCGAGATGATTTTCAACGCCGAGAGACTGTTCGTGGGCGTGGTGCCGGCCTGAAACTCATCGTAGTTGTTCACGCCATCGCCGTCTGAATCGGCGCCGGCCGCCGCTTGCGGGCAGTTGGTGCAGCCGAAAAACTCCATTTGCCATTGGGCGAAGGTTTGTCTGGGCAACGCGGCAACTTCCGAGGCACTCAAGACCCGATCATAAAGTTTCACATCGTCGAGAGTGCCATTCAGAAAGCCCGATGAGGAAGCGTCTTGAGTGGCGCCAATCCGCAGACTCGATGCCGCGGTCCTCGGGCCGGTGGGTGTTGTCCCGACGTTGTTCAACATTCCATCCACATAGAGTTTCACCACGCCACTGGCTGAATCGCGCGTGGCCGTCACGTGGTGCCAGTTGCCGTCGCTGATGGCTGCGATGGTGGCGAGGGTGGTGTTGTCTATTCCGAGCGCGAACTTTGAATTGAGCACCATGGTGCCCCAACCGATCTGGGAAGAGGAAGTCCCATTGACCGTCAACGACGGTCCTGTGTAGGTCGTCCCGCTCCCCGTTTCTCTGCTGTGGAAAATCAGGTTGCGGCCCGAGTCTGCCCGGTTCACGAGGAGCAGGGTAACCAACCCGCCGTCAGCAAAGCGCTCTGCGAGAAACGCGTCGAAGTTCGTGCTGGTGAATGCAATCGGGACCGAAACAGCCGTTGATAAAAGCGCGGGAAGATTACCCAGAAACACCAAACGGCTGGGGTCGAGATCTTGGGTTGTGGGATTGCCGTCACTAGGAATTTCCGATCCGACCGAGTTGTAAGCGAGCGTGTTCTCATTCCAACTTTGAGCCGTATTGCCCGCGATGTTCCGCAGGCCATACACTTCGACCTGGGTGGTGGACCAAGTCATACTGGCGGTAGTGTTGTAGATTGTCAGCACGGATCCGGGTGCGATGAGACTGAAGGAACTCAGGTCAAAACGAATGTAAGCCACGTTCTGTTGTCCGGCGCTGGAGAAGGCCAGCAGCGTGTCCGCGCCTCTCGTAACTGTCGGCGCGCTCTCCTGAATGGACGCATCAGCGATCGGCTGAAGGACGCCCGTGCTGGTGGCGGTGCCTTCACCGACCACCAATCCTTTGCCACCGGTCCAGGCACTCCCGGTCCCGCCGGTGTCGGTCGTCTTCAACCACATGGACACCGTGAAGTTGGTGCCAATTGCCCGCGGGATATCCACCAGCGAGGCGGTCCCATTAAACTGGGCGGCTTGCGGGCCGACCTTACCACCGGCGTAAGTCGCGCCGACCGCAGTCCCATGATTTCCGTAGCCGCTGCTGTCGTTGGCGTTGCCTTCAAATTCATAATAGGCCACGGGCAACGATGGCAGCGTTGTCGCGACGGCGACGCCAGAGTAAGTCGAATTGCCGCCGCTGTTGCCGGCCCGCACGCGATAGTAATAGGTCGT
>SCTL01000432.1 GCA_004297495.1 Verrucomicrobiota bacterium | reverse complement strand
GTGCGCGGCAACTTGATGTCCCACATCGTGAATGGACGCTTGATGAGCGTGGTGATTGATGACGACGTGGCGAACCGCAAGTTCGACGGCCTGCTCGGCGTGCAGGTCCACGTCGGCCCGCCGATGAAGATCGAGTATCGCAACTTCCGGTTGAAGAAACTTCCTGGCGCTGGGAGTTGATGGAGAGTTTCTCGCACATCGCAAAACTCGAAATCATTTCCGCTTCACCACGCGCACGCCGAAGATGCCGCCGGCGTAATTGCCGGGCTTCGCCTGAAACTTCACCGTCACGCGACTCTTGTCCCGCGTCAGCGACTCCGGCAGCGGATACACCTTGTCCCAGAATTCCTCCGGCTTGTCCTGGCGCAGACTTGTGGTCGCGATCTTTTCGCCGTCCACCAGCACGTCGAACTCGCGTTTTCCCGTTTCGCTGCCCCAATAACTGATCACGAGATCGGCGGGCGCGTTGGTGGGCACGGCGACTTCAAAAGAAAACCACCCGCCATCCCACGCGTGCCGCAGCTTGCGTCCCTGATGTTCGCCCACGCCGGACTTGTCACCCTGCACGTTGTGATCGCGCTCGGGCTGCATCTCGCCGGGTTGGAACGAATCCACCGTGCGCTCCTCCAGTTCCTTGAGCCGCGCGAGTTCGGCCTGATACTGCGCCTGGCGCTCCTGCCATTGCGCCTCGGTGAACCGGTCGAAAAACACCGTGTGCCGATGCGCATAAGTCGCGAAGAACGGTTTCAACTCGACATCACTCGGACGACCGACGCCAACAGTGCGAAAACGCAACGGCACGTCCGCGACTGGTTTCACCCAGTCCGCAACTGGACGATTTTCCGTGAGCAAAACGGGAACGTTCGCTCTCGCGTCCGCCGGACCGACGTCGCCAGCGAGCAGAGTCGGGCCGTAAAAAATCGCGATGCGGTTCGGGTTGTCCGGCATCGCCTCGACGCGCAGGCTGAAGGGCATTTCGATTTCCACCGTGTCACCGTTCTTCCACGTGCTCTCCAGCGTGATGAAACTTTGCGGCGCGCTCGTGGAGTTCAGTTTCCTGCCATTGAGTTTGATCGTGAACCCGTTCGTGGCCCAGAACGGATGGCGCAAGTGCAACGCGAATTTCACCGGCCGCGAAACCGAGATCGTGAGCTTCGTCGAAGCCGCCGCCGGGAAACTGGTTTCCTGCCGCACGCGCACGCCCTGCTCCGCCCAGTTCAATTCCGACGCGATGAATTGATTCACCCACAACTCGTTCGTGCCGTGAAAATAAATATTCTCCCCGTAGCGCGCGTGGTTCTCCATGCCCGAGCCGCTGCAGCAAGTGAAGTCGTGCTCGCCAAGAAAGTGCTTCTGCTGCCCGGGCCGCAACGTGAGGTAATACAGCACGCGACCGTCCTCCGGATTCTGCGAGGCGAGAATGTGATTGAACAACGCGCGCTCGTAATAATCCGCCAGCCGCGCGGACGGCTCGCGTCGGAACAGCGCGCGATCCAGCTTGAGCATGTTGTAAGTGTTGCAGGTCTCGGTGGTGTTCTGACCGAGACGGTTGCTCAATTTTCCCGACGGACCAAAATGCTCGCCGTCGCTGTTGCCGCCGGTGACGTAGGTGTGATTGGTGAGCACGATCTCGAAAAAATTGCGTGCGATGGCCGCGAACTTCGCGTCGCCGGTCAGTTCGTAAATCCGCGCCGCGCCGATCATCTTGGGAATTTGCGTGTTGGCGTGTTTGCCCGGCAGCACGTCGCGTCCCTCGGCCATCGGATCGAGAATCGCGCGATGATAAAACTTTTTGGCGAGATCGAGATACTTGGTTTCGCCGGTCACCGCGTAAAGCTCGGCCATTACTTCGTTCATGCCGCCGTGTTCGCAACCGAGCATCTTCTGCCATTGCTCGTCGGTGAGATTCCGAGTGGTTTCGATGGCCCAGTCGCCAAGTTGCGTCGCGACGATGAGCGCCTGCGTGTTGTCGCAAAAGCGGCGCGCATCCAGCAGGCCGGCGAGGAGTTTGTGCTGCGTGTACCACGGCACCCACGAGCCGTTCAGATCGAAACCCGCCGAGCGGATTTCGCCGCGCGAAACTTCGTCGAAGACGCGTTTGCCGTTCGGCATCGCGCCGACAAATCCGTTCGTGTTCGCCTGCTGACATTCCGCGAGTTCGGCCACGATGTAATCCACTCGCCGACGGAAGTTCGCGTCGCCAGTGTCCTGATACATCCGCGCGCAGGCGGAGAGATAATGTCCGAGACTGTGGCCGGCGATACCCATCTCCTCCCAGCCGCCGTAATTTTTCGCCTTCGGTTCGAGGCCGGCTTCCTTGCGATACCAACTCAGCAGGCGATCCGGCTCGAGACTGAGCAGCCATTTCGCATCGAGTTCCATCGCGTGCTTGAACGGGCCGTCGAGCAACTTCACCTCGCGCGGCTCGAACGGCTCGGCGCGAATCGAGATCACCGGCGCGATCTTGTCCACAGCAGCGGGCAACAGCAGCGGCGTGATCAGCGCCAACGGAGCGAATACGCGCCAGGAAAGTTTGGTTGGATGATTCATCATTTCTACGGGAAATAAGCCGACAACTGTGCATGCGGGCAAGCTTAGACTGCAAGCTCACCTGACTTCCGGTTGCCCCTCACCCCGTCCCTCTCCCCATCCGATGGGGAGAGGGTGGCCGAAGGCCGGGTGAGGGGTTCGGTGTTTCTGCGCGGAAGCTATTTCTTCCCCGCCGGCTTCACGTCCGGCCAGCCGTCGGCAGTCCAGTGCAACGGTTCAATCGCCAGCGTGCCGCGACCGCGATTAGCCGGGTTGTAAAAGTGAAAACTGACAAAATCTTTTCCATTCACCGTGAGAATCCCCGCGTGGCCCGGCCCAATGCGCGCGCCCGCTGTCCCGAGAAACAATGTGCCGCCGCTCTTCATCAAATCCTTTCCGTCGCGATCCAGATACGGGCCGGTGATGTTTTCACTCCGGCCCACGCGAATTTCATAAGTGCTGTTCGTGCCGCGACAACATTGCCCCCAGTTGACGAACAGGTAATAAAAATTCCCGCGCTGGTGAAGACACGCCGCTTCGATGGACTCGTGCGACGCCAGCGAATACATCGGCGAGTTCGTGGCGATGCGCAGGCCCGTGGCGGGATCGAGTTCGATCAATTTGATACCGGTCCAATATGAACCAAACGCCAGCCACAACCGGCCATCGCGGTCCTGCATCACGCTTGGATCAATCGCGTTGTGGTTGCTGTTGGTCGTCGTGCGCACGACGATGCCGCGATCCTGCCAGCCGTAATTCGGCGCGGCGGAGTCCAGCGTCGGTGAAGTCGCGAGCGCGATGGCTGATTCGCGCGAGCCCCAGCTCGACACGGAATAGTAGAGCAGATAGCGGTCGCGAAGTTTGATGACATCCGGTGCCCAGAAACGGCCGAAGTTGCGCGGCGCGACGTCCGTCGTCCAAAGCGGTGATTGCTCGAAAACTTTCGGGCCGGCTTCCCAATGCACCAAGTCTTTCGAGTGACGGGAGAAAATTCCGCGTCCAGTCCCGAACACCCGATACTCGTCACCGCAATTGACGATGGTGGAAGGGTCGTGGATTTCAATGTCGCCGCTCAATGTGCGGAGATCAGGAAACGCGCGGCATCCGCTCACCAGCCAGACAATTGCGCCGGCGAACCCGAGGAGAATGGAAATTCGCCGGCTCAATTCACAAACCTCCTGCCGCCATCAAGGATGCACCGGCGCGGCGGCGCGCTTTTCCATGATCGCGTCCACGATTTTCTTGGCGAGCTCCGGCTTTTCCACGAGCGCCTTCTTGGCGGCGTCCTTGCCTTGACCGATGAGGTCGCCGGCGAATTGCAGCCACGCGCCCTTCTTCTCGACCGCGCCACATTCGATGCCCACGTCGAGAATGCTCCCTTCCTTGTCAATGCCGTGGTTGTAAATGATGTCGAACTCAGCCTCCGCGAACGGCGGCGCGACTTTGTTCTTCACGACCTTCACCTTCACGTGATTGCCGGTGGCGTTGCCGGCGGCGTCCTTGATCGTGTCCTTGCGGCGGATGTCCATGCGCACGCTCGCGTAAAACTTCAGCGCCTTGCCGCCGGGCGTGGTCTCGGGGTTGCCGAACATCACGCCGACTTTTTCGCGAAGTTGATTCGTGAAGATGCAGGTCGTCTTGGATTTGGCGAGCAGCGCGGTGAGCTTGCGCAACGCCTGGCTCATCAAGCGCGCTTGCATACCCATCGTGGCCATGCCCATCTCGCCCTCGAGTTCCGCTTTGGGCACGAGCGCGGCGACGGAATCAATCACGATGACATCGAGCGCGTTCGAGCGCGCGAGCGTTTCACAAATCGTCAACGCCTCTTCGCCACTGTCCGGCTGCGAGACGAGCAGGTCGTCCAGATTCACGCCGAGTTTTTTGGCGTAAGCCGGATCGAGCGCGTGTTCCGCGTCAATGAATGCCGCCAGTCCGCCGCCTTTCTGCGCGTTGGCGATGACGTGGAGCATCAAGGTCGTTTTGCCCGAGGATTCCGGGCCGAAAATTTCCACGACGCGCCCGCGCGGCACGCCGCCAACGCCGAGCGCGAGATCAATCGCCAGCGAGCCGGTGGGGATGACCTCGATCTGCCGCAGCGCCTGCGCCACGCCGAGCCGCATAATACTGCCCTCGCCGTAGGCTTTGGTGATGGACGAAATGGCGGCATCGAGATCGCGCTCGCGGGCGGCGCTGGCTTTGGCAGCATCGGCGGCTTTGGATTCGGCGGCGTCTTTTTTTTCGGCGGCTTTGGGCGGCATAAGATTGGAAAAATGGTTTGCTTGGGTTTTCTCGCTTAACGACCGCCGACGTTAATTAAGGCGCGGAACGGAGTCAACGGGTTTGCGAGACATTTCGTCAGGAAGAAAATCAACCCCGAGTATTCTCGGGGTTTGAACCGCAGAGACGCGGAGAAAATCCCAAAGGGACTTCATCATTCAGCCAACGTTGACGCGAAGTGGTTACGCTGGGTGAAGAATGAAAATGCAACCAAGCCCTGAAAGGGTCGAATCCCTTGGCGACGAACGCGGATGCAACCCCGTTGGGGTTGATGATTTTTCCGACGCTGACCCAGGGTAGCTCGTGCCTCGCAACCCTGGGCTGAATGATGGAATCGCGTTGCGATTCAGCGAGGGCGAGTCGCAGCGGCCCTGCCGGGGCGACATGCGAGCATTATTCCTCAACCAACGCCTGCTTGAATCGTTCGGCGCCCCAGGGTTGCAAGTTGATGCTTACGGCACGCGGATGCGATAGAAGCGCTGCCGGTTGGTCGCCGCCTGCGGGTCGGTGAATTGGAACTGGCCCGAGCCGGGCAGCGTTTCCACGGCGAGACCGAGATTGGACCACGCGCCCAGCGGCAACGCCACGTTGGTGCTGGCCAGCACGGTGTAGGTCCGGCCGGTGAGGGACGTGAATTCAAATTGGAACGAGCCATTCGTCAAACGCGCAAGATTCGTCAGCAGGATGGGTGGCGTGACGACGCCTTCCACCGCGCCGATATCCGGCGCGAGGCCGACGGGACGCGGGAAGCCGCGCTGGTCGGTCGTGAACGGAGTGGCGGCCCCGGCATCAACGGCGGGCGAGCCAGCCAGGGGCGGCGTGGTCGGCGTGCGGCCACCGTAGTTGCCCAGTGGGGCGAGGAGCGGTGTGTCAGAAATGAGATTGGTGCCGGAGGGAGTGTAGGAGCCGGCAAGGTTCGCGCCGGAGTTGTTCCCGGCGACGATGGAGTTGAAAAGGTTCAAGCCGGAAAGAGCGTAGATGCCACTGCCGAGGAACGCTGAGTTACCCGTCACGGTGCTCTGGTTTACCGTCGCGTTGCCGCGAAGGTACATCCCGCCGCCGGTGGACGCGGAATTGCCGGCCACCGTGCTCTGATTCACCGTCAGCGTGCTGACAACCGCGCCGCTATAATAGCTCTCGATGCCGCCGCCATCGCCGCTGGAGTTGCCGGAGATGGTGCAGTTATGGAGAGTCAGGGTGCCGGAATTATTTTCGATCCCGCCACCACCGCGGCCAGACCCGAGAACGGCCTGATTGTTAGCCACGGTGCAATTCGTGAGCGTGAGCGTGCCCCGATTCAGTATCCCACCGCCCGAATTCGCGGGATAGATTCCGTCCGGCGCGTAACCGTCCCGGATCGTCAGCGAACTCAGGGTGGCCACGACCCCGACGGAAACTTCAAAGACGCGGCTGGCATGATTCCCACTGATTTGAAAGCCGCCGGGCAGCGCCGAGGCGTCAATGGTGAGGTTCTTGTTCAGCACCAATGCCCCGTTGGTGAGCACGATGGTCTGGCCGGAAAGACTCGCATCAAAACGGATGGTGTCCCCCGCCGCAGAACTGGTGATGGCCTGACGCAACGAGCCAGTCCCGGTGCTGTTGGCGTTGATGACCGTGTTCGTGGCCGCCTGCACCACACTGATGGCGGCGCCCAGCCACAGCAAGATCGTGCGGCAGGCCCGGGTCGGGATGATGAAGATGTGTTTGAGGACAGGCTCGCGCGCGATGGGACTGAGGCCATAGTGGCAACGCGAGGATTTGGAATTGCAGCATCGAAACATGATTCGCGACTTCGGCCAGCGTGATTTGTCATTGCGCTCAATGTCTTTCTACGAAGACAACCGGGCACATTATCACAGGAAAAGGCGGGTCGCTATTCCTCAAACAACGCCTGCGCGAATTGTTTGGCGTCGAAGGGTTGCAGGTCGTCCGGTTGCTCGCCGAGGCCGATGAACTTGATGGGCAGGCCGAGTTCCTTCTGGATCGCCACCACCATGCCGCCTTTGCTTGTGCCGTCGAGCTTGGTCACGATCAGGCCGGTGAGCGGGACGGCTTTGTTGAATTCGCGCGCCTGGCTCAAAGCGTTCATGCCGGTGCTGCCGTCAAGCACGAGCAACACTTCATGCGGCGCGCCGGGCAGTTGCTTGCCGATGACGCGATGCAGCTTGTGCAACTCCTGCATCAGATTGTGTTTCGTGTGCAAACGTCCCGCCGTATCAATGAAAAGATAATCCGCCTTGCGCGCCTGCGCGGCGGTGACGGCATCATGCGCCACGGACGCGGCGTCCGAACCGTAGGCGCTGGCGATGACTTCGACCTTGAGGCGCGCGCCCCAGAGTTTGAGTTGCTCGATGGCGGCGGCGCGAAAGGTGTCGCACGCGGCGAGGAGCGCCGTCTGGCCGCGAGCTTGGATCAGATGAGCAAGTTTAGCCGACGTAGTTGTCTTACCGGTCCCATTGACTCCCACTATGGAAACGACGCATGGGCCGGATGGGACGGAGACGAGCTCGGCCTTGTTGCTCGAAAGACTTTTTTCAATCTCCGCCCGCGCGATGGCCAGGTAATCCAGCCCCGCCGTGCCCTGGCTCTCGTACGCGTGTTTCACCGCCGCGACGATCTGCTGCGTCATCGCCATACCCAGATCAGCCGCGATGAGCGCGTGTTCGATTTCCTCCAGCGATTCGGCGGTCAGCTTGGGCGAACGCGTGACGATGCGCTTGATTTCGTGTGTGAGCTTGCTGTGGGTCTTCGCAAGCCCGGCTTTGAATTTGGAGAATAATCCCATGGGAAGTTTAACCACGAATGAACACTAATTAACACGAACGGAGCGCGGCTGTGGTCGCAGACCCAGCCGCAGCGCACTGAGATTTCAAAGTGCTGCGACTGGTGCTGCGCACGCAGTCGCGCTCCAATTTTGATTCGTGCCTATTCATTTCCATTCGTGGCGGAAGATTTTCGCACACCAATTTTCTCTTTCAGCTTCTCGACGTGCTGATACGGCAGCTTCACCGTGCCGATGAGCGGTTTGCCCTTGCTCTGCCCATGGCAATCGCTGCCGCCCGTGACGAGCAGGTGATGTTGGTCGGCGATCATCAGGTAGCGCTCGGCCATGCGCGTGGTGTGCTTCGTGTGAAAACATTCGATGCCGTCCAGCCCGGCCTCAACGAGCGCCGGAATCGCGTCATCGTTGCGATTCAATCCCGGATGCGCCATCACGGCGAGTCCGCCGGCTTCGTGGACCAGTTGGATTGCGTCCACAGCGGACATTTTTGCCTTCGGCACCCAGGCGGGCCGGCCTTTTTTGAGGAAACGCTCGAAGGCTTCGTCGAGCGAACTGCAAAGTTTCGCCTGCACCAGCGCGCGCGCCACGTGCGGCCGGCCAGGTGATTTGCAATTGGCCAGCGTAAACACCGCCTCGGCCTGGAGCGGAATCTTCAGTTCGTTCAGCCGGGTGCACATCTCGTGGATGCGATTTTGCCGGATGATCTGGAACTTGCCCGTCTCCTTCAGCAACCGCTCGTGCGACGTATCCACAAAGTAAGCGAGCATGTGCAGTTCGTTATCATCCTGTTCGGTGGTCAATTCCGCGCCCGTGATGAACTCAATGCCCGCCGCCGCGCACGCCGCCGCCGCGCGCGCGCAGCCTTCCACCGTGTCGTGATCGGTCAACGAAATCGCCGCCAGCTTGCAGCGCGCCGCATGAGCCACGAGTTCCTCCGGCGTGTAAGTGCCGTCCGAGAAATTCGTGTGCAAATGCAAATCGGCAAAACTCATTTCACGATCCTTGCCGGTCGCATCAACTCACCTTTGACCTTGTCGAGGATGCCGTTGACGAACTTGCCGCTGTCCTCCGTGGAAAACTTTTTGGCGATGTCCACCGCTTCATTGATGCTCACCACTGGCGGGATGTCCTCGCGGTGCAGCATCTCATAAATCGCGAGTCGCAACACGTTCCGGTCCACGGCGGCGATGCGATTGAAATCCCAGTTCTTCACGTGCTTCTTGATGTGCTCGTCAATTGCGTCGCGGTGCTGGAGCGTGCCGCGGATGAG
>SCTL01000431.1 GCA_004297495.1 Verrucomicrobiota bacterium | reverse complement strand
CATCCGCGAACTGCCCGAGGGCTACGACACCGTCATCGGCGAGCGCGGCGCGACGCTTTCGGGCGGCCAACGCCAACGCATCGCCATCGCGCGCGCGCTGATTCGCGACGCGCCGATTCTGATTCTCGACGAACCGATGACCGGCCTCGACGCGGAGAGCGAGGCGAAAGTCCGCGAAGCGCTCGACCGCCTGATGGCCGGGCGGACTTGCCTAATGATCACGCACGACCTGCAAGCGATTGCGAATGCCGATCAGGTGCTCGTGATCGAGGCGGGTGAAATTGTCGAGCGCGGCAAGCACGACGAGTTGATGGCTTGCAGCGGACGCTATCGCCAGCTTTACGAACTCAATCTTCAACCATCAGCAATGGAGGTGGCGGGATGAATTACACAGCAATGACCGCGCTAAAGAAAATGTCCGCGACGATTCGCGAGCATGCGTTTCCGTTCGATCCGGACTTTCCGCAACTGGAACTCGCGAGCGATCCGGCGCGGATTTTGGAAATTTTCCGCCGCCACCTGAAGCCGGTCGCGGGGAAACGATTGGAGATTCTGGAATGTGTGCCGGTGCGGTTTCGTTGCCGGCAATCCAGTTCGCGCTGCGTGCTGCAATTCGCGCTCGGGGTGATGGATCAATACACCGGCCAACGTCACCATTCGTGGGTCACTCTTGTGCGCTACGCCGAACCCGGACTCACGGAGGAAACCTGGGTGGAATTGAATTCAACCAATCCGCGCCGGCAAATTCCCGAGGCGCTGCTCACCTTCGAGCCGCTCGGGTTCATTCGCGAGTTGGGAATGTTGGTGGAGGTTTATCCCTACGACCCGCGCTTGCCCACGCTCCCCGTCGCGCTGGGCGGGCCGTCGCCGGGATTGCGGCGAAAACTGCTGGCGCGTTTCGGCGCGGGCGATTGGCGGATCGAGGATCAGACCATCGAACCGATGCGCTATCGCACCGAGTTGGGCGGCGTGCTGCGTTACACGCTCCGCGCGCGCGAGGCCGCCAGCGGGCGGACGCAGACGCAGCGTTTTTACGCGAAGGTGTATCGCGGCGATCGCGGCGAGCAGACCTGGAAACTGCTCCGGTATCTCTGCGGCAATCCTGTGACCACGAGAAATAAATTTTCGGTGGCGCAGCCAATTGATTATTCGCGCGAGCGGCAATGTCTCGTGCTGGCCGAAGCGCCGGGCCGCTCGTTGCAGGACGTTTTTCTCAGCGGCGAGGATTCCGAAATGGCGGCGCGACACGTGGCGCGGGCGGTGGCGGCGTTCAACCAAAGCGACATTCCCGGCCCGCGCGTGCACACGCCGGAAGATCAAATCAAATACCTGACGAAGACGATGGCGTTGCTGCGCTGGGTCTGCCCGGATTCGGTGGAGTTGCTGGATGAAATCGCGGCGGCAGTGCGCGCGGGTTTGAAGACCGTTCCGGTCGCGTCCATTCATTGGGACCTGAAAACCGATCACGTCTTTCTCGACGATGACCGCGTGATCTTCATTGATGTGGACACGGTCGCCGCCGGCGATCCGGTGCGCGACCCGGCGCATTTGCTGGCGCACATCGTTTGCCGCATCGGTCTGCCAGCGATGCCTTTTGAAAAAGCCCGCGCTGCTGGCCGCGCGTTTGTGGAGGAATATTTCGCCAGCGTGCCGGCTGATTGGCAGACGCGCCTGCCCGTGCAATACGCCGCCGCTGTGGTGGAAACTGCCGCCGGCATTTTCAAACGCCAGGAGCCGCGCTGGCGCGAACAAGTCACGGCAGCAATCGCCGAAGCCCGCCGCACATTGGAGGAAGGATTCAAATAGTCGTCATGCTCTCGTCCCCCGAAACTGATTTGGTCCGGCGTGATCCTGCCGTGCCCG
>SCTL01000430.1 GCA_004297495.1 Verrucomicrobiota bacterium | reverse complement strand
CCATTCGCACCGACAATGACCGACGCGCCTGACGCCGGAACACCCGCGCCCGTGATGATATTCGTGGCGCTGATGAAGACGAAGCTGGGATCGTAAAGGGCCAGGAGACACGGCAGGTTCAGCGCTGCGACAAATGGGTCAACGGCCTGAACGACGCCGGGGTTGAAATTGACAAAATTCGCCGCCATGTGTCGCCCGCCCAGGTCTGGCGGAGTGGTTTCAAACCGCCAGCCGGGCTGACTACCCATCGAGCCGTAATTGGTGTAATTCAGCGTGCTAAAAGTCTCGAACGGCTTGGGAAACGTAATCAGGCTGAACTGGCCATGGTTGATGAAATTGGTGGCGTCGATCACCGGCGGGACGGTAATGAAACCGTGGTTGTCATACGTGTCCTGCGCGCCCGGGCTGGCGAGCGGCAGCAACGCCAGCGCGGCGAGACTCAAACAAATTAAACGCTTCATAGCTTCGTGCTTTTGACGATACAAATCAGTTGCTGGGATTCAGGACCTGCGCCTCAAGTTCCTCGATGCTGGTGCCGATGGGATACACCACCGGCGCGTTGGTCGTGCCGTCGAACGATCCCCAAATATAAAATAGAATACCGCCCGGTTCGGTCAGAAAGACCGCAGCCGAGTCATTTCCCTGGTACAGCGGGCCCACCTTGTTGAACTCAATAGCGATTTGCGGCTGAATCACGCCAGGTCCTGACAACGTAAACTGGCCGTTGATGGCATCGTTGTCGGCCCAGCCACCCGTATCGGTGCGCCGTCCCCGAGGTGAACCGAGCACTGCCGCTATGTCCGCAGCTCCGAAAATCACATCCGGAACATTCAAGATACGCGAGGAGCCGAGCGTCAGACGGCGGTTGTTAACAATGTAATCCTGCTTGTAGTTGACCTGCTGCGTGATGAAGCTGCCAAGCAGCGAATCGTACTTGCCCCGTTTGAAAACAAGTTTTTCAACCCCAGGCCGGAGCAAAGGCGTATTGGTGCCGATCACGTTCGTCACTCCCACCACAATCGGAGACCACGCCCCGCCACTCGCAATCGCATCAGGAAGAAGGTTCTCAATATTGTAATTGTTCTTGCGGTAAAGGTAACGCAAGCCGCCCATATCATCACGAGTAAGCCCGGTATAGAATTCGCCGTAATTGGCGAAGCCTCCCCACAAACCGGCCGACGACGCCACAGCGGTGTACGTGGAGGCCAATGGATCCACGGGAATCTCAACCGCATCCGCAAACGGCCCTGGAAGAATGGGATCGAAGATTGTGTAGGTATAAAGCGTGTCGTTCACGTAGCTGGAAGGCGCCAATGTGACCGGATCAAAATTGCGCTTGATGACATCGTAGAACGTGATACCACCTCTTACGTCGCGGTTGCGCAACGTCCAGACAAACCGCTCGGGACTTGCCAACCCCAATTCCTCAACCAGAAGACCTAGTGCCTGGGTTTTCAAATCCAGCAACCCCAGCGCGCTGGCCCGTTGGTTGAACCTTCGCGTATCCGTCGGGAATTCGCGCAAGTCGGCGCTCATCTTGGAGGCCGCCGGCACCGCATTCAAGATGGCGATAGCCTTCTCGATTTCATTGACACCCTGCTGGCCGAAATAGTTGAGGAACGACTCGTCATAGCCGTAAATGATTGTCGGAATATTCCAGCGATATTCTTCACCCAAGTTCATTGGACCGCCAATATCCCCAAGAATCGTGAGGTAGCCGATTCGTTGGACCTGCCAAACGGCTCCCGTATCATCAACCGCGAAAGGTCCGATCATGGAAAACGCGGACGCCTTCGTCGCACCGCCGATCAGCGCCAGGGCCAGAATGAGTCTTTGAATGAATCGCAACATATTAACCAATCATTGAGCTGCGCTCGCTTGAAAGCTGCGAGCATAAATATCGAACCCGCGCAAACCGCCCCGGAAGGACGACCAGACCACCGAGAAATTGCCCGCGCCATCCACCGCCACACTCGGTTGAATCTGCCGGCTCACGGTCGTCGCGTTCACACCGAATTCCTCGCCCACGCGGTCGCCATTCAGCGCCAGAAACTGGCCGAACAATCCCTCGCGTGAACCGTCCTGACCCAAGCTGGTCCAGACCGCCAGACAGCGGTCACCGGAAACGGCGAGCTTCGGTGCGTATTGATCGCCGTACGTATAAGTGTTCAGCCGCGCCGGCGTGCCCGCCAGTCCATTGGCATCAAAAAAACATCCGACGATGTCCCAACTGTTCGTCGAACGGACGCCTACGATGTCAGAGACACTGCCGCCACTACCGCGCACCGGATCGTCGTTCTGACTCCAAGCCACGACAAAACCGCCATTCGGCAGCCCGACTGCGACCGGATTGGCGCAAACGTGGTTCGCCGCCGGATTCAGCGCAAACTCGCCGTTGGTTGCCACCCCGGAGGCGTCATAAATCCTACTGTAAACATCCACGCTGGCTTCGCCGCGTTGCAGTTCGGAAATCCAGACCACCACGAAGCCGCCGTTCTTCAACGCCGCCACACTGGGCGTGCGCTGATTGAAGAGCGTCGTCTGGTTCACTTGAAATTCCTTGCCCAGCTTCGCGCCGGTGGGCGAGAGCCGCTGGCCAAACACACCCAACAAACTGCCGTCCTGACCTAGGCTGGCCCAGACCACGACGAGATTGCCGTCTGCAAGTTTCGTCACCGAGGGCGTGATTTGATAATTCTTGCCGTAGGAGTTCACCTTGATGTCCTTGGTCGCAAACACACCGTTGCTTCCGAGGATGCGCGCGTAGATCGCCTGCTTGCCACGATAGCCGCCCTGCCAGACGAGCGCTGCGCCGCCGTTGTCGAGCGCCACGACCTGCGCGTTCTCCTGATCGCCCGTCGTTGTCTTGGTGGCAATCACGCTGCCGTCCAGCGGGGCCGCGCCCGCCGTCAACGCGCCGTCAAACTTTTGCGCCCGCACCCGCAGGCCGGAGGTGTGGACCGAGTTGTCCTGCCAGACGAGAAACGCCCCGCCCGCGCCCAACGCCAGACCTGGCGCGCTTTGATCACCGGCCAGACCGTCAGTGAGGATTCGTTCGCTGCCCGCCGTGACGGTCACGGATGGGTCCGCCGAAGCCGACAGCGCGCCGAAAGCCAGCACGCCCGCCAGCACGGCGCTTCGCACATACGACATTGATGACATAAACATTCGTTTCTTCGTTCTCGCGAACCAGCCCGGCTTCGGAATCAACATCCGACTTGGACGACCGGCCGATCCGCTTCCACTCACAAAACTTTGCAACATTCTACGCGAGCAACAGTCCCTGCCCGCCCGCCGCTTCCACTTCCGCCAGCATCGAGCGGAATCCGCACCGGCGGAAAATCGCCGCCAGCGTCGCGTTGTCCGCCGCGCGCGGCTGGAACGTATCCAGATCCAGCGGACTTGCCAGCGCGTCCTTCAAGCGAATCAACGCCTGGTTCCGCCGCACGTCCGACTCGGCCGCGGCCAGCGCCTCGCGCAATCGCGCAGACTTCACTTCCGCCAGCCGGCGATAAATCGCCTCGACCGACCCAAAATCATTCATAAGTTCGGCGGCGGTCTTCGGCCCAACGCCCCGGACACCGGGAATGTTGTCCACCGCATCGCCCATCAAACTCAACCAATCCACGATCTGCGCCGGACTCACGCCCGACTTGGCGCGGACTTGTTCCCCGCCCCAGATGGTCTCGGTCTTGTCATTCGGGTTCAACAACCCGAGCCCCGGCCCGACCAACTGCATGAAATCCTTGTCCGAACTCGCGATCACCACCGCGAGTCCCGCGCGAACCGCCTCGCGCGCCAGCGCGGCGATGTAATCATCCGCCTCGACGCCGTCCTCACAATACGAGGCCAGTCCCGCCGCGCTCAGATATTCCTGGAGCGTGTCCAGTTGCGCGCCGAGGTCGGCCGGCATCTCGGGTCGTTGCGCCTTGTATCCGGGCAACGCCGCCATGCGCTCCGCGTTCAACCCGCCGTCCCAGACCACCGCCACGTGGGACGGAGCGAGATTCGCCCGCATCTTCGACAGCATCTTGATGAAGCCGAAGATCGCGTTCGTGGGCCGGCCATCCGGACCACGCAGCTCACGAATCGCGTGAAATGCGCGATACGCATACGCATGGCCATCCACTATCAACATTCGCGCCATGCCGCCGCCTCAATTCCATTTCAATGAACCGACATTCAAATCCAACGCCGCGTCCCCGCCGGCTTACTGCCGGGGCGCGGACGGTTGCGCCACCGAGCCGAAAGGCATTTCCTCTTCCGAGTGCATACGATTGCCCGCCGGGTCAATGATCGTGGGCGTGACAAAAATCACGAGGTTCTTCTTCTTCGTGACCGAGGATTCGCTGCGGAACAGCCGACCGACGAGCGGCAGGTCTCCGAGGAACGGCACTTTGTCCTTCGTGCGTTGAACGTCGTCCGAAATCAAACCGCCGAGCACGACCGTCTGGCCGTCCCAAACAATGCAACTCGTCGTGACCTGACGCAGGCGGAAGATCGGCAACGGCAACGAGGCCGTCACCGGCAGACCGACCGCGCCGCCGACGGATTGCGCGGAAGGAACGAACTGCGCCGCCGTCTGCGTGTCGTAACCGATGAACTCGGTGATCGTCGGAATGATGGTCAACTGCACCGTGTAGCCGTCCGCCGAGACGTATGGAACCACATCCAGCACCGGCCCGAAGGGAAGCGGTTGCACCGTGTAGTTCACCGTGGAACCGACGGCGCCGCCGCCGGTGTTGCCGGTGTTGCCGGTGTTGCCGCCGCCGCCGCTGGCGGTCTGGTTCAAATCCACGCCGGTCACGATCGTGCGGATGTCAATGATCTGAATCTGCGCCTGACGACCGCTGACGGTGGTGACCTCGGGCGCGGTGAGCACATCCACGCCGTCCCGCTGTTCCAGCGCGCGGATCACCACGCGGAATTGCGGGTCCGTCAGGATGCCGGAGAGCGAGGCGATCGCCGGAGCGCCGGGCGTGTTGCGCAGACCGGAACTGATCAATTGATTGATGTCCGAACTGGCTCCCTGCGGATTTTCCGGGAATATACCGGCGGGATTGGCTGCGGAGGGAGCGCCCGCGTATTGCGGTTGCGAACCGCCTTGCAGACCGATGCGCCCGCCGCCCATGAGCGTGTTGCCCAGATAGGTGTCGAAACCCAGCGCGCGGGAGTCGTTCTGGGAAATCTCCGCGAACTTGGCGCTGACCTTGACTTGCGGAGGCACAATGTTAAGCGCCTGCACCGCCACTTCAATCGTGTCCAAATCCTCGGGCGTGGCCTTCACGACCAGCGTGCCTTGACGGTCGTTGAAGAAGACGGACTTCGGCGGAGCGAGATCCACACCCAGCGTGATGAAGTAATTCCGCACCGCTGCGCTGACTTCTTCCATGTGGTTTGTGGTCGTGATGAAACGCAGACCGCCGCCACCTTGTCCGCCGCCGCCACCACCGCCACGACCACCACCGCCACCGCCTTGGGTGGAGCCGCCGGCCACATTGACGCGTGGGACAAGTGTGGTGGTGTCGGAACTGCCCTGGCCACCGCCACCGCCGCCACGGCCACCACCACCGCCGCCGCCACCGCCGCCCGTACCGGTGCTCACGTCGCCGAAAGCAAAGGCGCCGACTTGTTCGAGACCACTGTAAAACGTATTCGGGTCCACTTTGAACTTACGGGTCTCCAGTCGCTGCGGCTCGGCGCCCTTGGCGGCAAACACCACGGCATAGTCTTCAATGGAGTACTTGATGGGCCGGTCGGAGACCTTGGTGATCGCGTCCAGCACGTCCACGAGGCGCACGTCGTTCAACGGCGGATCAAGTTTGATCGAGATGCCGTTCACGTCCACGGCTTCCACCGGCGCCTGCGGCAAGGGTTGGCCGTCCGGACCGATCTGCGGTGCCGCGGCGGTCGCGAAAGCTCCGGCTTCAACGTTGGGATTGATGATGAAATTGACGCCCCGCTTTTCGGGGTCGCGCTTGCGGGCTTCGTCGCTCAACACTTTGACGACTTCGCCAAGCGGCAGGCCGGTGAAGGAAACGTTGTCCATGCGGATGCGATCCAACTTGGAGACGATGGCCTGACGTCCCTTGCTGGTGTGAATGAGATTGGTCTGGGCGTAGGCATTCGGCGTCGGCAACAGCAGCCGTTGTGACGGCACCGCCCAAGCCGCCTCGACTTCGACAATGGATGCCCTCGCGTCCTGATCACGGCGATTCGCCGCGTCAAGAAAGCGACGGTCTTTCACCAGGCTGGAATAATAATGTGCCGACGCACTTTCGGGATCGAGCTTGAGCGCCTCTTTCAATTTGGCATCGGCTTCATCGAGCTTGCCCATGTCCAGCAACACGCGGGCGTCCTGCACGAGGGTGGACGCTTTCACTTGCTCCTCGCGCGCCTTGCCCGCCTGGGCCAGGGCGTCGGCGGTGGGAATCTGGCCTTCGAGCGCCTTCAATTGTTTGTCGTTGGCCTTTTTGAGCGCGCGGACTTCCGCGTTCTGCGGATCCACGTTCAGGGCACTGGAGAGTTGCTTGTCCGCTTGCACGAGGTCGCCGCGCTTTTGGGAGATGCGGGCGAGTTGGAGGCGCGCGGCCACGAGACCGGTCCGGGTATCGGCGGCTTCCTGCGCCACCGAACTTTCGCCGATGCCTTGCACCAGCGTCCACGCGTCCTGATACAACTTGGCGGCGAGCGCGGTTTCTCCGCGCGTGGCGGCGCCTTTCGCGTCAACGAGTTTCTGGCGGAGCAGGATGGTGTCGGACTGCCGCCGCACCGCTTCATCAATGGCGGTGTTCACCGGAGTGGATTGAGCCGGGGACACCACGGTGGAGGCCAGCATGATTGCCAGACCGAGGGAGACTGAGGCTGCTTTTGTCATGGGTTCGCTTCTTAGTTAAAAAAGTTTGCTGCGCTGACTTACGAATTGGCACCGAAACGGATCAAAGTCTTTTTGTTGTTCGATTTGGCCGACAATACAACTTCGTTCTTATTGATGGCAACGATATTGTAGTCTTCACCCGCCAATCGGATCGAATCACCGACGCGACGTTGGTTCCAGATTTTCTTTTCCGGCTCGTAGCGCAGATCGGCCAGGTAGCCGTCCACGCGTTGGAAATTTTTCTCGCGGGAGATCGCCACCTTCTCGCCGGTGTCATTCAACTCCAGCACGAGCTCCGTCGGACTTTCCGGCGGGCCTTTGACCTCGCGAATAACGAAGGCTTCGTTCTTGGCGTTGAGCGAGGCGTAAAATTGTTTCTTGCGGCGCGCGGTCACCGACGTGGCGGCCTGGCGCTCCACACTGATGACATAACGACTGCCGGTGTCGGTGGTGGTGACGGAATCGAGCGAGATGATCGTGTTCAGCGGCACCGGATTGGTGGCGATGACGGCGCTGGGTCCGGTATTCCCCTCCACGTTTTTGATGACCATGCCGTCGGACATCCGCTTCTGCCACGGCATCGAATTGAACACGCGATTCGAGCTGGCGAGGTCCATCGTCAACGGCGTGCTGGCGCGCGCCAACGCCGCTTCGGCCTCGTGCAGGTCGAGCGGGGGCAGCGCTTTCACGGGGCGATTGATGATGGCGTCGCTCTTCTCCTTCAGGTCGTTGCGTTCGCGACTGATCATGATCGGCAGAAAGGCCGCGCCGCCGGCCATCGCGACGAGGACGATGCCCAGGATGATTTTTTCGTAATGTTTCTTGAGAAAATCCATGCCGGTTATTTCTTGGGTTGCAGCTTCACCGCATAGATCAACAGCGAGACCTTGATCTGTTTCTCATCCACCAGCGGTTGCAAGGCGGCGGGTTTGCTCGCCGTGGGCGCAGCCGCCACCGGTCGCGTGTAGGCGTACCGATTCGGGGGAATGCCGCCTTCGCCTTCACCTGAACCCGGGCGCGGCAACGTAGGTGGCGGCACGTATTGCACCACGGGCGCGGCGGCTTCGGGCGAGAGTGGAATCGCGATGGCCGACGGCGCGGGTTCAACCGTCACTCCGCGCACCAGCAGCGGGTAATGTGAATTGGCGAATCCGCTCAATGCGCTCGCCAGTTCCGGCGTGAAGCAACGGAACGTCACTTCATACGGCGTGATGACCGCCAGATCGTTGGTCTGGGAATGGCGCTCCGTGTAATCGGTGGCCGGGCCCGCCAAGTCGTCGTTGGAAACGCGCTCACGCCGGATGACGTCGAGCGAATTGATTTTGGCCCCGTTCAAGATGTCGCAAATCGCTTTGACCTCGCCGAGTTGAACCGAGAGCGGGCCGAGACTGCCGGCGGCAAAAACCACGAGCGGACGCTGGGCTTCAAACGAAAAACTGTAGCGCGACGGGAGCACCACGCTGGCGTAGGTGGCGTCGCGTTGCAGCGAGTCCACCGTGCGGCGCAGTTCGGCGGCGAATTGTTCGCTCGTCACGTTCGTGCTGTCGGGGATGGCCGGGATGCGCTCAAAATATTTCCCGAGCTTGGCGAGCGCACGGCGCACTTCGGCTTCCTGTTCCTGCGCCACCTTGATGTTGTCCTGTTTGGCGTTGCCCGGATGCGGATTCAATTCGGTGAGCCGTTTCAGCTCGGCGAATTGTCCGTTGAGTTCCTCCAGGGCGGAGTTGTTGGCCTGCCAGCGTGTAAAATTGTAAAAGCCGGCCGCGCCGAGCAGCGCCAGCGCCACGACACTGCCCACGACAAAGAAGAGATTTCGTTTGATCCAGGACATGTTACAGCTTGAGCGGGCGTTTCAGTTTCAAGGTCATGTTGAACACGAAGGTGCCGGTGGTTTCATCCGTGTTCAAACTGCCGGTCAAACCCGTTCCCGCCGGTTCGAACAGCGGATTGTCTTTGTCCTTGAGCTGACTTTCCAACGCAAAGGCGATGTCCGTGTTGGCGGAGGGTGAAACCGCGGAAAGATTCACGCCGCGACAGGTGACGATGATGGTGTCCACCTGATTCGTCCCGGGCGGACCGCCCGCGCCAGCGGCGCCTTCGGCGGTTGGTTGCGGCACCGGTGGCGGCGACCCTTCGCCTTCGGCCATCGGCCGCCGACCTTCTCCGCCATAGCGCCGCGCAAATGCCTCCGACTCCGCAGTCATTCCCGGCATTCCGCCCATCAGGCCTGTTTCAGAGCTCAAGGTGAGGTTCGGTGAACTCCAGGATTCAATCCACACGCCGGTGTCCGTGCCCAGCTTGCGCTTGGTCAATTCTTCCACGCGAATCATCGTGCCGCGCAGTTCGCGGAACAGGTCCGCCCAATAATAACGCTCTTCCACCCAGGCGGTCGTTTGCTGCAAATTTTGCTGGGCGGCTTTCAAGTTGCCGTAGGCTTTCTTGAATTTGTCCTCGCGCGCCTTGAGCGGGGCGATTTCCCCTTTGAGTTTTTCCACCTGCTCATGTTTCACGCCGGCGAGTTTTTCAAAGAGGAAGCCCACCGCAAACGCCATGATCACCAAACTGCCGACCGTGGCCAGCAGGTAAGGTTTTTTCTGATTGAAACTCTGCCAGCGCAGCGTGCTCTCCGGCATGAGATTCAACTCGACCGGACAATTCGCCAGATTACGCAGCGCCAGCCCCGTCACTTCGCCGAGCGAGTGGGCCACGCGCGAGAGTTCTTCGAGGCTTACGCTCGGATCAATCTGCACGCTGCGGAACGGATTGAAGTATTCCACCGGCACATTGAGCTTTTCCGCGAAGAACTGCGCCGTGTAGGGCATGATGGACGCGCCGCCGGAGAGGAACAACCGCTGCGGCGCCGACCCGCCCTGCTGCCCGCGATAAAACTGCAACGTCTGGTTGACCTGAATGTGCAGCCGCGTCATGAACTGCCGCGCGATCTTGGAGATCGCCGCCTGATTCGGATTTTCCGGCTCTTCGTACGCGCCGCCGAGGCTCACGAAGCCCTCGTCAATCTTGATTTTATCCGCGACGTCGAACTTGAGTTTCGATTCGTTCGCGAAGTCCTGCGTGATGGAATTCGCGCCCAGATTGATGCTGCGGGAGAAAACTTTTCCTTTCTCGAAGAACAACAGGTTGCTCGTCTTCGCGCCGATATCGAGCAGCATGGTGCAGTCTTCGAGTTCGCCGTAGTTGAAGCGAAAGGCATTGCACAACGCCGCGGGCGAAACGTCGCAGAGCGAAAGTTTCAACCCCGACGTCTCGGTCACGCGGAACAATCCCTCGACCACGTCGGACTTGATGGCGACCAGCAAGACTTCCAGTTCGCCGCCCGCGGTCGTTCCCAAAATCTGATAATCCCAGACAACCTCCGCGAGCGGGAAAGGCACGTTCTGCTGCGCCTCGTATTGGATCATTTGCGTGATCTTGCCCGAGTCCACCGGCGGCAATTTCACGAACTTGGAGAAAACATGGAAGCCCGGCGCGCAGACGTTGACTTCCTTCGATTTCACGCCGCGCTCGGCGAGCACTTCCTGCAACGCCTTGAGAACGACCTCTTCCCGCTTGGCTTCCTGCGAGCCTTCCAGCCCGAGCGACTTGAGGGCAAACTGCTTGAGCACCAGCGCGCCCGCTTCGTTCATTTCGAACTCCGCGAGCTTGAGGGTGCCGGCCCCGAAGTCCACCGTCACAAATGACTTTGCGTTCAACATCGTTCAGTCGTTCTACCAGGTGATTCTGCGCCCCGAAAAAACTTTTTCGTGAGGCGGGCGAAGTGACTAACTCAATTCCCCGGACCGGTCAAACAGAAAAAGATTTTTCACGACGCGAATGGTGTTGATTCGCAAACCGCATCCACCGGGAAAAGAAAACCCGCCGCCCGAAATCCGCCAGTCACTCGTAACCTTTTCCGCCAAGCCACGTCTCTCTCCCCAGCAGTCGCACGATGCGGCGACTAGAAACGAGAACAAACAAACGACAAGAACCATAT
>SCTL01000429.1 GCA_004297495.1 Verrucomicrobiota bacterium | reverse complement strand
CATCAGCATCTTCGGCGGCGCGGACCAGCAAAAGCGCGGACTCGAACTGCTCACGCAAAACCGCACGCGCATCCAGAGCCTCGTCGGCAAGTCGGTCATTTTGAAATACACGCCCACGTTGCGTTTCCTGATTGATGATTCCGTGGCGCGCGGCAACAAGGTCATGCAGATCATCGAGGAACTGGACAAGACCTCGCCGGTTCAACCACAAGTCGAGGAAGACGAAACGTGAGAACATTCAACATTCAACATTTAACTTCCAACATCGAACTGAACCCGCGTAACGCCCGGCGGCCCGTTGAATGTTGGACGTTGAATGTTGAATGTTGAATGTTTCCTTCTCCGCATGAAACGTCATCCTCCGATCATTGACCGCGTCCTCGACGCCATCCGCGCGGCGAAAACAATTTGTGTCGTCGGCCACATCCGGCCCGATGGCGATTGCCTCGGCTCGCAACTCGCCCTCACGCTCGCATTGCGCGCCGAGGGCAAAAAAGTTTTCTGCTGGAACGAAGACCCCGTGCCGCAGAAATATCGCTTCCTCGATCCCGACGGAATCTTCCAGCCGCCGACGCGCGGGATCAAGTTCGACTGCGTCATCGCGCTCGATTGCGCCAGCTTCGAGCGGTTGGGCAAAGCCGGCGCCTTCATCGCCCGCCGCAAGCCGCTCATCAACATTGACCATCACGAGAGCAACACCCGCTACGGCGACCTCAACTGGATTTCCCCGCGCGAACCTTCGACCGGCGAACTCGTGCATCGCCTGATGAAGATTGCGCGCTGGCCGTTCACGCCGCATATCGCTGATTGCCTTTTCACCGCCGTCTCGACGGACACCGGCTCGTTCCAATATCCCAGCACGCGCCCGGGAACTTTTCACGTCGGGGCCGATCTTGTCACGCGCGGCGCGAACCTCGCGAAGATCACTGACGAAGTTTATCAGTCCTATCCGCTCTCCCGCGCGCGATTGCTCAAGCACGTTTACAGCAAATTCAAACTCGCGCACGACAATCGCATCGCCTGGTTCTGGCTCAAGAAGGCCGACCTCGCCCGCACCGGCGCGGAGAGCAACGACACCGAGGGCTTGATTGATCACATCCGCGCCATCGAACCGGTCGTGGTCGCATGTGTCTTTGAGGAGATTGACGGCGAACTCACGCGCATCAGCCTGCGCTCGAAAAGCCGCGACGTGAACGTGAATGAAATCGCCGCGCAATTCGGGGGCGGCGGTCATCCGGCGGCGGCGGGCGCGCGCGTCCGGGGCAATCCGCACTCGGTTCAACGCACCGTCATCGCCGCCATCAAGCAGGCGATCAACGCCGCGAAGTAATTTCCCATGCAAGATTTCACCGCGCTTGACGGCGCCATCCTCATTGATAAACCCAGCGGCCCGACCTCGCACGATGTCGTGGATGCCATCCGCCGCAAGTTCGGCATCAAGAAAGTCGGCCACTGCGGCACGCTCGATCCGAACGCGACTGGCCTGCTCATCATCGTGCTCGGTCGCGGCACGAAGCTCTCGGAAAAATTGATGGGCGACGACAAGGTTTACGAAGGCACGATCAAGTTCGGCGAGGCCACCGACAGTTATGATTCGGACGGCGAACTCACCGCTTCACTGCCCGTCCCGCCACTGACGCTCGATCAACTCAACGACGAAGCCGCCAAGTTCATCGGCGATCAGATGCAAGTGCCGCCGATGGTTTCCGCGATCAAGAAAGGCGGCGTGCCGCTCTACAAACTCGCGCGCAAAGGCATTGAAGTGGAACGCGAGCCGCGCCTCGTTCACATCTACAATTTCCGATTCACCGACTACGCCGAACCCATCGGCACGTTCAAGCTCGCCTGCACCAAGGGCACGTATGTCCGCAGCGTCGCGCACGATCTCGGCCAGAAACTCGGCTGCGGCGCGCACCTCGCCACGTTGCGCCGCAGTGTTTCCGGCAAGTTCGACGTGGCGGATGCGAAGCCGTTGGATGACGTGCTCAACCTTTCGACCGCAGAACTGGAGAAGCGCGTGATTCCATTTTTGAAACTGGCGGCGGCGTAGTGGCGTCTCGGCAGAGCGCCGCCATTTGAAAATATTGCGGCGCTCTGCCGAGACGCCGCTACACTCGAATCGTGAACGTCATTCACAACGCCACCGACCTGAAGCCCGGCAGCCGCAAAGTCTGCCTCGCCATCGGCGTGTTCGACGGCGTCCATCTCGGCCATCAACAAATCATCCGGCAGACCGTCGCCGACGCGCGACAGCACGAGGCAACAGCCGTAGTCGTGACGTTTGATAAACATCCGAACGTCATCGTCGCGCCGGACAAGGTGCCGCCGTTGATTTATTCCCGCCCGCAAAAAATTCGCGCCATCGAGTCGCTGGGCGCAGACGCGCTGCTGGAGATTCCTTTCACGAAAGAATTCAGCGCGCAAACCGGCGAGCAATTCATCCGTTCGCTGGCGCGTGATCTCGGCGCTGTCGGCGCGCGGTACTCCGGGCCGCAGCACGCTCGGAATATCGAAGCCGCTGCGGGCCGGAGTCCCGCGCTCCTCAGCATCTGCGTCGGCGCGGATTTCGTCTTCGGCCACCAACGCAGCGGCAATGTCGCGCTGCTGAAAAAACTCGGCGACGAACTGGGCTTTCAAGTCCACGGCCTCGCCGCAGTCGCGCTCGATGGCCAGACTGTCAGTAGCACGCGCATTCGCGAGGTGATCCGCGCTGGTGATTTTGACGCCGCCGGCCAGATGCTCGGTCGCGCCTATTCATTCGCGGGCGTGGTCGAGCACGGCGATCAGCTTGGGCATAAACTCGGTTTTCCGACCGCCAATCTGGACACGGCCGGGCTGCTGCTTCCCACCAATGGCGTCTATGCGGCGCACGCGCGTGTTGGTGGAAAAAATTTTCGCGCCGTGCTGAACATCGGCCTTCGGCCAACCGTGCAGAACCCGACACCGCAAGTTCGCGTCGAAGTTCATCTCCTCGAATTCTCCGGCGAACTTTACGGTGAAGAAATGGAGATCACCTTTGCCGCCAGACTGCGCGACGAGAAAAAATTTTCCTCGCTTGATGAACTCAAAGCGTAGATCGCGCG
>SCTL01000428.1 GCA_004297495.1 Verrucomicrobiota bacterium | reverse complement strand
CAGGTAATAGGACTTCAGCGCCTCGCCGTCTCGAATGGCCGCGACCGCTTCGATTCCCGCCTTTGGCCCGTGAACTTGGGCGACAGCCACCGCGCGGTTCAAGGCAACAATCGGCGAGCCATCCATTGCGATGAGTCGGTCATACAACGACAAAATTTGCGGCCAGTCGGTGGAAGCGAAGTCCCGGGCGGTGCAGTGACAGGCGGCGATGCCGGCTTGCAGATGATACTCCGTGATCGTTTCACCCGCCGCCGAGCGCGCGAAATGAAACATGCCGCGTGCGATCATTGCCTGATCCCACCGCGCGCGATCCTGCTCTTTCAACAGCAGCAAATTCCCCGCGTCATCTGTCCGCGCCGGAATGCGCGCCGCATTCAACAACATCAACGCGAGCAACGCATGAGTTTCCGGCTGATCACCTGCCGCATGTTCCGCGAGCAAGGAAGTCAATCGAACCGCTTCGTGACAAATGTCTTCGCGAACCAACTGCTCGCCGCTCGACGCCTTGTAGCCTTCGTTGAAAAGCAGATAGAGCGATTGCAGCACGCCGCCCAGTCGTCGCGTTAGTTCCTCGCCCGCCGGAATCTCGAAGGTGATTCCCGCCTCGCGGATTTTTTGTTTCGCCCGCGTCAATCGTTTGGCGATGGCCGCGTCCGTCGTCAGAAACGCGCGACTGATTTCCGTCACGCTGAATCCGCACAGCGTCTTCAACGCCAGCGCAGCTTGCGCGTCCGCCGGAATCCCCGGATGGCAGCACACAAACATCAGGCGCAACCGATCGTCGGCAATTTCCTGCTCGGGAAAAATCGCCGCATCCGGCGCGGGACTTTCCCGTTCCATCAAGCGCGTGATTTCCGGCTCCTTGTCGCGAAAAACTTTTTCCCGCCGCACCACGTCCAGCGCCAGGTTGCGGGACGCGCGCATGATCCACGCGGACGGATTTTTCGGGATGCCGTAGAACGGCCACGTCTGCATTGCGCGGACGAGCGCCTCCTGAACCACGTCCTCGGCCAGCGTGAGATGTTCGAGTCCGAAAATGCCGGTCAGCGTGGCCACCATCTTGCCCGCTTCATGGCGGAAAAGATGTTCCACAACCCCGGAAACGTCACCCGCTGATGGCTGGGCGCTGCTGGCCTCGGACGGATTCAAGCGCCCCTTCCTTACCAAGTGACTTGCGCGCCGTCACGGTCGTTCTTTTCACGAAGGCGCGGCGACTTCCGGTCAACGCCGCCGCCAGCGCGAACGACCCGACCGCTCGGGTTGCGGTTGCCCGCCACGATCCGGTCGCCGTGAAGGTTGACTCGGACGTTGCGGATGATGTTGGCCTTGTCCGCGAGGAAAATGCCTTTCCCGCTCGTTGGGATTGATCGCCGTCGCCGCCGCAGAATAATTGAATCCCTCCGCTTTCTTCCGCACGATGCCGCGTCCGATGAATCGTTCCAGCGCGCGCAGTTCGTCGCGGTCTTCCGGCGTTACGAAACTGATCGCGTCGCCGATGGCGTTCGCGCGGCCCGTGCGCCCGATGCGGTGCACGTAATCCTCCGCGTGCATCGGGAAATCGTAGTTCACCACGTGCGAAATGCCGTCCACATCAATGCCGCGCGCCGCGATGTCCGTCGCCACCAGCACGCGCACCGCACCGGACTTGAAATCGTTCAGCGCCCGCAACCGCTGATTCTGCGAGCGGTTTGAATGGAGCGTTCCGGTGCGAATTCCTTTTTGCTCCAGGCCGCGCGCGATGCGATCCGCGCCGTGCTTCATGCGCGAGAACACCAGCACCATGTTCATTTGCGGATCGCGCAGCAGATGCAGCAGCAACGCCGGCT
>SCTL01000427.1 GCA_004297495.1 Verrucomicrobiota bacterium | reverse complement strand
AATCAATGATCTTGCTGTCGGCGAGCGCCTTGTTGACGTAGTAGGTCTGGCCGTTGATGACCACGGGCCGCGAACTGTTCGGACCGGCGTAGGACGGCACCCAGCGGAGGCGTCCGCCGAAACGACCGTTCAAGTATTCTTCCGGTTGCTGCGGAATTCCGTTTGCATCCGGCGGCGGCGTGAAGCCGAGGCGCGCGGCGGCGTAGTAGATCGTCAGGTTCGCCGCGATCTGAATCTGGCTGTCAATGGCGGTGAGCGCGCTGAGATCGAGCACGTCCACATAAAGACCGTTCTGTGCGCCGGCGCCGAAGAAGCGAAACAACGGACGCGCGGACTGGGAACTGAGCACCAACTGGCCGATGGCGGCGTTGTTGGTGAAACCGCCGGCGCTGGCACCGCGGTCTTCGCCGGCCCAGATTCTTGCCCCATGAATACTCGGAGTCAGCGGCATCACATCCTCGATCGTCGTGCCCAACAGATCGCCAAGTTGCGGTTTGAAGTTAAGCTGGTAGCCGTCGAGCAGACGGAAGGTGTTGGCGGATGCGGGCCCGGCGTCGGCCAGCGAGTTGGTGACGTTGAAGATGAGCGGGCCGTTCGCGGTGAGGGAGTAGCGGTTGAACTTCACGTTGCTGCCGGTGAACGACGACACGTTGCCCGACGAGCTGTTGCCGTTTTCCATCTTGCCGATGGTGCCGTTGAACTGGATGGCACCCGCAGTGATCAGCGTGCCGCGGTTTTCGTAATAGGCGCTGCTGGCAGTGATGCCGGCGGCGGTGATGGTGCCGTTGTTCACGAAGGCGTTGTAGGGGAACGCACGGTCATCGCCGAAGCGGGCTTCGCTGAAAACAGTCAGCGTGCCGTTGTTGGTGAAGAAGCGCAGGTTCGGCGCAATGTCGGCGTTCCAACTTTGCACGGCCTCATCCGGCGGCGCCAGCAGCGTGAGCGGGTTCACCGGGAACGAACCGGGAATGTTGATGGCGCCGTTGAGCGTGAAGCTGCGCGCATCAATCTTGAAATTCCGGACGACCGACGCCGTATCATTGAAGATGACGTCGTTGCCCTTGGTGACCAACTCGTAAAGGGTGACACCCAATTGTGATTGCAACGCGTCGCCGTCTGCCATGGTGGCCGTCAGCCCCATTGTGATGTTGTTGGTGACGGGCGCGAGAATGGCGATGACGTTCGAGCCAATGATGTTGGTGCTGCCCGGCGGGAAGAAGATCGGTGCGTTTGAGAAGATGTAATTGTTGGTAAAGACGAGGATGGCCTGGTTGGTCCACACGGCGCTCCACAGGAAGATCGGACCGCGCAGGCGCTGGACGCTGTTCGGCACCACGCTTTCCACCGTGAGCGACTCGTTGGTGGAGCCGAGGTTCAAGCTAATGCTTTCGCAGTCAATCACCGCGCTACGGCTCGAAACCAGATGCTTCGTCTGAAGATAAATCTGGCCTTCGCCACGAATGCGGGCGTTCTCGAGGTTCAAGTTGTCGGCGTAGATGCGGACGCGGCCCGGCGCATTCGTGTCGTTCCCGAAGGCGACCGGCGACGGACGGGTGACAAGATTATCGAAGAAAGCTTCATAGCCGGCAAAGTCGCCGGCACGGACGATGGCGTTGGTGACGGTGTCAATCCAGACGTTGGTATCAGTGAGGTATTCGCCCGTCTTGGTGAAGAAGTTGGGGTCGGGATAGCCGTTGTTGCCACCACCACCGAGCACAAAGCCCGTTCGATCCACGAAATAATTTCTCGGACGGAACGTCGTTGTTTCGCAACCGATGATATTGGTTGAGAGTCCGCGGAAACGTCCGTCCGATGCGAGCGTGTCCCAGACGAAGATCGTGGCCGGTTCAAACTGGCCGTTCACGACATTCGTGAGTTGCGTGGTAAAAACATAGCTGACGGATTGAAAAAAGTTCGCGAGATTCGGCTGCTGACTCGGCAGAAAGCCAATATCAATCCGGAAGTTCGACGGCGCGGAGGCGAAGGCCGCGCCTTTGAACAGATTGGAGAACAGATTCAACGTGATGAGATTCGTCCCCAAGACGTTCGTGGGCGTCCCGATGATGTTGGTGAGAGTCAACGTGAAGGGGTTCAGCCCGACGATGTAAGAGTCTGCGTCCGGCGTGAGCAGTGGAAAGGGCGTGGTCGGGACCGGTTGCGACGGCGGTCTGGGCACACCGGGCGCATTGGCGGCGAATCCGTTCCACAGCGCGCCAGTATCCAGCGCAAACGTCGCGGAATACGCGGCCTGCACCCAATACTGATCGAAGATCGCGATGTCCGGCTGGAACTGGGAGCGATCCACGGTGGTAAACGTGCCGT
>SCTL01000426.1 GCA_004297495.1 Verrucomicrobiota bacterium | reverse complement strand
GGAGTTGGGCAGGTTGTCGCCGTTGCGTTCGGCGGGGCGCGTGTCCACCAGCTTGGCCTTGCCGCGACCGATCACGGCTTTGATGGCAGGAGAATCCTTGGTGTCGTTGAAGTCGCCGAGCACGATGAGGTTCGCATTCGGATTGGCTTTGAGAACCGCGTCCACTTTTTCACGGAGTAACTTGCCTTCTTCCAGTCGCTGTTCAGCTTCGTCGGCGAAACCAGTCTGGCGTTTGGATTTCAAATGCGCGCCGAGCAGCGTGAACGTGTAGTGGTCGTTCACCTTGATGTCCACTTCACTGAAGCCGCGGCTCACGCTGAATTTTTTCCCACTGAGCAGAAAGTTGTCATCCGTGTGCGAACGCCGCGCGACGATGGGAAATTTGCTGAGCACCGCCACGTGAATGTTCGTGTCGTAGCCGGTGACGTGTTCAAGATTCGGTAGGTCGAGTCCTTCGGCTTTCAGCGAGGCTTGCAGTTCCTTCAACGCGCTGAGCGCGCCCATTTCCTCGAAGGCGATCACGTCGGGTTTGATCGCTTTGATGCTTTCGCGAATCTTGGCTTTGGCGGCGTCGGATTTCGCTTCGCGGCGCGATTCGGTGGGCTGGTCGAGATAATTTGCGACGTTGTAGGCAGCGACGCGAAAGGTTTCGGCGCGAGCGACGACGGATGAAACAATGAGAAGCGAGGTGAGGACCAAGCGCAGCGAGACGGACTGGTTGAATTTCATGCCGGGCTTTTTAGTCGTCGCGGGCAGACAAGTCAAAGACATCCGCCAGCACGCGAGACAATTCAATTGAACAGGAGCGAACGGAGCGAACGGAGAGATTTGTGACGCACTGGCAAACCCTGACTCTGTGTGTTACTGAGATTCATGCAATTGGATGAGGAGCGCGACCTTCAGGTCGCTTCAACGTCCGCAAACTTGAGTCCTGGGAATTCTCCCACTCGGGACGCGTATGTAAGTTGAAGCGGCGTGAACGCCGCGCGCCGTCCCGCTCGGTTCCGTGGCATTCAATTGCACGACCCGCAAGAACTCCGTTCTCTCCGTTTGCGCCGGGTCATCTCCAAAATGAATTTTTGCAAAAGTGCGCCGGCTTGCTAACCTGTCACCATGCCTGTTTCCGTTGAAACACCGAAGCGCGCCGCCACGAAAACGGCGAAGGCGGCCAGCCCGTTGCACGACAAACAAAGCGAGCGCGATCATCGCGAGCTGCGCATTGACAAGGTCGGCGTTCGCGGATTGCGCTTTCCCATCCAGGTGCGCGACAAGGCGCACAGCGTGCAGAACACCGTGGCGACCATCGGACTCTTCGTGGATTTGCCGAAGGAGTTCAAGGGAACGCACATGAGCCGGTTCATCGAAGTGCTCAACGCCCACGGCAGCGTCGTCCATGTGGAAAACATCCCGGACATTCTGCACGCGATGCGAAAGAAGTTTCAGGCGGCGACGTCGCATCTGGAAATGGAGTTCCCGTATTTCATGAGCAAGGTGTCGCCGGTGTCGCGCCGGGAAAGCTTGATGGACTACACGGCGCGGTTCGATGCCTCGGCGTGCGATCACGAGATTGATTTTGTGCTGACGGTGAAGGCGAACGTGACGACGCTTTGCCCGTGCTCGAAAGCGATCAGCGCGCGCGGCGCGCACAATCAGCGCGGCGAAGTGACAGTGCAGGTGCGGTTCAAGAAGCCGATCTGGATCGAAGACCTCATTGCCATCATGGAAAGCTCGGCCAGCTCGGAACTTTATGCGTTGCTGAAGCGCGAGGATGAGAAAGCGGTGACGGAACGGGCTTACGACAATCCGGTTTTTGTGGAAGACCTCGTGCGCAACGTCGCGTTGAGGCTGAACGCGCATCCCGACGTGGCGTGGTATAAAGTTG
>SCTL01000425.1 GCA_004297495.1 Verrucomicrobiota bacterium | reverse complement strand
AATTGCGTCGCCACTGGTTCAAATCAATTTCAATCCACGCCGGTCGCGGCGGACGGTCGGCGAAGCGCGGCAACTCCGCATCACCAAGCTCCACAATTTCACCCGCGCGAACGCCGTGGCTTTCCGCTTCGATGGTCTCTTCAACTATTGCACTCACAAAAATCCTTTTCCTGTTCACTCGCGACCCGGTGGCCAGAGTGACTGGCCAATGTCCGTCCGAAAATAGCTGCCCAAACAACGGATGCGCCGGATGTTCGCATACGCTTTGGCAATGGCGTCGTCAACTTTCGCGCCAAACCCGATCACGTCCGCGATGCGATGGCCGGTCGCCATGAGTTGCGCGCCGTTGTCGCGCGCGACTTCGTTCCACCAGACGTCGCAATCCTTTTTATCAAACGGCGCGCTCACGTCCACCGGCAACGGCGGGCCTTTGATCTGCACGTAAGGATAGCCGTAACCCGCCAGCGTGATCGAGCAGCCAAAGTTTCGTCCGCTCACAAAGCGCGGCGACAGTTTCCGATTCCGCGTCGTGGCGAGCAAGGTCTCCAGCGGATTTTCCAGCAACCGCAGAATCATCGCGCCCGAGGTGACGCCGATGCGGATGTTGTATTCGATCACGCACCACTTGCCGCGACGCCGCACCGCCGTGGCCTGGATCGGCCCATGATAATTCACCGCGCGCAACCACGGTCGCAGCGGATGAATCAACGCGCGCGCGAGGCCGTATTTATCGTCCGGATCGCGCTCGACCAGACCGCCCAGCGGCGCGCCGGCCACGATGCCCATGTTGCCGTCGAAGGCGCGCTTGTATTCCTGGTTGGTGACCAGCGAGTAAATCTCACCGCCACTGACCAGCGCAATGTGCCCCGCCTCGGCGCGTCCGGCGAACTCTTGCAGAAAAACTCCCTCCGCGTAATTCACGTGCCGCAACCACGACCGCGTGTCCTCGATGGTTTCGCAGAGGATCGTGTGCACCGGACTCGTCGGCGAACAGAGCGGGTTCTTGATGACGTAGGGCGCGGGATGGCGTGAAAGAATTTGCCCGGCTTCCAAGCGGTTGCGCGCCACGTGAGCGCGCGGGAAAGGAATCTTGAATTCCGCGCACAGCTTGCGCGCGAAATCCCGTTCGCGTTCGATGCGCATCGCCTCACCCGTCGGACTGAGAATGCCCACGCCGGTTTTCAACAAGTCGTCCGCCCAACTCGCCTGCGCCCAGTCAATGGACTGCGGCACGACCAGTTCGACGCCGCGCGCTTGGATGAGCGGCACGGGACTCGGATACGCCTCGCGCGAAAACACCGGCCCGGCGAGCGACGGCGGGTAGTGCGCGTAGTCGCGCGTCAGGTACGTGGCGGCGGTCGCGCCGTTTTCCTTCAGTGCGCGCGCGACGCTGAAGGCGAACGACCCGACTCCCAGCACCAGCACGGAAGTGTGATGCCTTTTTGACGATCTGCGAATCATGCTGTCCGGATGCGATGACCTCGACGGAGTGCGAGATTGTGCCCACTCATTTACGGCGTCAAGACTTCACGCGGACTTGAGCGACTTTTTCATTCAAAGCTTTTCAACCCCGCCCAAGCCCTTAAGCTTGCGCGCTATTGTGAGTTCAATGAGAAAAACTAAAATCGTTGCCACGCTCGGACCCGCCACCGAATCCGCCGACATGCTCGGCCGGTTGCTCGACGCCGGCGTGAATATCTTTCGCCTGAACATGTCGCACGCGCCGCACGACTGGGTGCGCCGCGTCGTCAAGGACATCCGCGCCGCCAGCAAGACGCGCGGGCAATTCGCCGGCATCCTCATGGACACGCAGGGCCCGGCCATCCGCACCGGCGACCTCAGCGTGCCGCTGGATCTCAAGCCCGGCGAAAAATTCACCCTCACCGTCCGCGGCGAGAAGAGCGAGGAGGAACGCTCGGTGGACGTGAATTACGCCAACTTCGTCAACGACATTAGCGTCGGCGACGTTGTCCTGTTCGACAACGGCGCCATCGAGATGAAGGTGCTGGCCAAGACCGGTAACAAGGTCGAGTGCGAAGTCCTCACGCAAGGCACGCTCGGCAGCCGGCGGCACATCAATCTCCCGGGCGTCAAAGTCAGTCTGCCCGCGCTTACCGCCAAGGACATCAAGGACGTGGAACTGGGTCTGGAGCTCGGCGTGGATTTCATCGCGCTCTCCTTCGTCCGCGAAGCCCGCGACTTGCTTCAGCTCAAACAACTTTTTCCCGAAGAGAAACCGCATCCGATGGTCATCGCGAAGATTGAAGACCAGCAGGCGGTCAAGAACCTCGACGCCATCATCGCCGAAGCCGACGGCATCATGGTCGCGCGCGGCGACCTTGGCATCGAAATTCCCTACGAAGAGTTGCCCATCGTCCAGCGCCGCATCGTCAAGACCTGCCTCCGCGTCGGCAAGCCGGTCATTGTCGCCACGCACATGCTGGAGAGCATGATTGAATCGCCCATGCCCACGCGCGCGGAAGTCACCGACGTGGCCAACGCCGTCTTCGAGCAGGCCGACGCCATCATGCTCAGCGGCGAAACCACGGTCGGAAAATATCCCGTGAAGTGCATCGAAGTGTTTGATCGCATCGCCAAGCGCATCGAACGCAGCGGCGGCGCGCACTACGAAAACGCGGCGGAGTTGTGCACGGCCCGGCAGAAGCTCGTCAAGAGCGCCGTCGTCATGGCGAACGAATTGAAGGCCGAGGCGATTCTGGTGTTCACCCGGCACGGCCACATGGCGCATCACGCGGGCTGGATGCGTCCGCACTACTCCCGCATCTACGCGCTCTGCGCCACCGAGGATTCCGCGCGCCGTCTCTCGCTCACCTGGGGCGTCACGCCGCTCGTCGTGCCGTTCGACATGATCAATCCCGAGAACACCATCGAGCCGGCGATCAAGGAAATGGTCGGCAACGGTCTCTTGCACGCCGGCCAGACCGTCGTAGTGATCGGCTCGATTCTCGTGGGCGAACAAATCGTGGACGCGGTGCAAATGCGCGTGGTGTAATTGAACGAATTTTCCGTCCGGCGGGTCTATTCCTCTGGCTGAACACAGCCGGAATCATCCGCCATGAAAGCACGAATCATCCTGCTGGTTTTGTTGATGGCCGGCGCAACACTCGCTCGCGCTGAGGAAAGGTCGAGCAGTTTCTCCACGTCCCCGACGATGAAATGGAACACCGACCCGGCCTATCTGGACAAAGTGCTGACGCGCAAGTCCGACGCCGGAATAAAACTCGGCAAAAGCGATTTCGTGCTCGGCGGCCCGCTCGTTGAAGGGCTGCGTCACCGCCACGCCGAACCGAATCGCGGCTTCGGCCAGAAATTTCTCGGCCTGCCCGTCGTGCGCTGGTTCGTGCCGTTGCCGATGGCGTCACCACCCGGCGGTGGAAAATATTTCCGCTGGGGCGAGAGTGAAAAACCGTGGGCCTCGGTCGCGGCTGGAGCTGCCGCCGCCAG